>NZ_SCOH01000102.1 GCF_005503445.1 Chitinivorax sp. B
AAACGCCCTTAGCTCAAACCTAAGGGCGTTTACTCTTCTACAACCAGTCAAAACAAAATCCACTCAAAAACACCTCTTCGAAAGCTGCAAACGTTGCCTCCGGACTAAGGAGGTATGGGCCTCTTATGGCATGCGCAGCCGCTCTTTTGGTATTGATCGATGATAGCTCCAGAGTTATTTGTTCCCGACTCACCAAGTTATTGAGTCGGTTACTACTTAATACTGATTGCTGTTCTTGCAAGTCGACCAGGCTTTTTTGCTTAAGTAACCGGAGAGGTGACCTTATACAATAGTGTGCATGCTGTTATATCTCCGCTGGTGCTGGCTGCGTATTCCACCACTTTTGATTACACAGTCCAGCGTGTTGCACAGTCGGTCCAGTGGTCATGACCAGCATTGTAGACTTGGGAATATTGTCTACTTGCTCGAAACGACCGATTCTCGGTGTTATGTGGCGTGCTACATAAGCCGAACTGCAACTATCGGCGCGAATTTGTAGATTGCTGCCGAAAGTAATCGTCAAGCCAAACTTATTGCCATCGTTAACTGACCTCCACCCATTCCTCCCATGCATTACCCCACCCATGCGCGCGAGACAAGCGGCCGAGTCGCGGGCCGAAATAGGACACGCGATGCTTGGCCCATTCCTGGCTGTGCCAAAACAGGTGTACGTTCAGGCGTTTGCCAGGCGAAATCATTACCCAGTATTGGCAAACCTTGTCCACGTACGTGAACAGTTCAGGGTAGTGCACGCCAGTCTCTGGCGCGTCGGCCAGGATGGGCTGCAGTCGGGTGTAGCAATCTAGTGCCATGTCGCGTAGTTCATGAGATGTGGTCTCTTCCGAGAGCCGGGCCAGGATGACGGTCGCAGCCAGCGCATCAAAACTCCCCAACACTACCAGTCGATGAAAGTGCTCGGGGGTCAATTGGACAAGATCCGCCTGCCCTGGGATGGCGCCTTCTGTCGTGATCAGCACCTCAACAACCGATGGCACCAGAACCTGCAACTGACGCTGTAGTACCCAACGATCCGGTTTGGCGCCCTTGAGAATCTCCCAAATTGGGCTGTCAAACCAACGCGCCGTTTCAGGAAAGTGACGTTCAGCCAATTCAACTGCATCGCTCGGGCCGCGCTTACGCTTGGGAACCCGGGTACCACGCTCATAACTGTCTGTAGTGGTCTAATTTCCCCGGACACCTCAATAGGTGGAAAATTCACCTTAAGAGGATAAAGATGACCAAGCAACGCAGAGTATTTGATGCGGCGTACAAGCTGCAAATTGTTAACTTGGTGCGCGGTGGACTGAGTGTTCCGCAGGTAGCCAAAGATCAGCAACTGGGTGAAACAGCGATACGTCGCTGGTTAAAGCAGTTTGACGCTGAACAGGGGGGCGCGGTTTTGCCCGGATCCAAGCCGCTCACACCAGAGCAAGTTCTCACTCGCGAACTGGAAAACTAGGTACGTGACCTGACGCGGGATATCGATATATTGAAAAAAGCGTCGGCCTTCTTTGCCCGGGAACTGAAATGAGCCATCGACTGGTTCAGCAGTTGGCAGAGAAGGCCATCGCACCGACCCATAGTTGCCGTATTCTGGGGCTGAGCCGTTCCGGCTTTTACGCGGCTCGTCAACGCGCTGCGACAGCATCGCCCGCTTCATTGCCCGAATTGCCGCACCTGCGAGCGGCATTTGAAGCATCCGGCCAGACTTATGGCAGCCGGCGTTTGGTCACGGCATTGGCCGAATGCGGGCTGCGAATGGGTCGTCATCGCGTACGGCGATTGATGCACATTCACGGCTTGAAAACCTGCTGGAAACGCAAATTCGTCTACACCACGAATAGCCGGCATGATCTGCCCTGCGCACCCAATTTGCTGAATCGGCAATTCAATCCAGACCGAGCCGATCAAGCGTGGGTTGCTGACATCACCTACATTCGCACGCGCAGTGGCTGGTTATATCTGGCTGCAGTACTGGATTTGCATTCGCGCAAAGTGGTGGGTTGGTCATTAGCACCGCATATGCGTGCCGAACTGGTCTGTACGGCCTTACAAATGGCGATTGCGCAACGCAATCCACCAGCCGGCCTGATTGTTCACTCGGATCGAGGAAGTCAGTATGCCAGCCTGGAATACCAGTCTTTGCTCAGCCAGCATGGTATCCGATGCAGCATGAGCCGCAGGGGCAACTGCTGGGAGTGCGCAGCCTACCCTTGCGGTGCAATGCGGTGATGGAGCGGTTCTTCCTGAGCCTCAAGATGGAGCGTGTCTGGCGACGCGATTATGCAAACCACACAGAGGCAACACTCGACGTGACCCATTACATCGTGGCGTTTTACAACTCGGTTCGACTGCACTCGAAACTAAGTAATCGAACACCGATACACTTTGAAGCTGAATTGGCAGCAAAACAACCTATCGACGTGTCCGAAATTACTTGACCACTACAAGACGTGGCTGGCCTGCGCCTTTGCCACGCAGGCGTGTCGGCTCAAGCTGGCGTCCACGTTCTACAGAGCATCCGACCTGTTTACCGATATTGCAGTGGCCACGCTCGACGGATCGCTACCCAAGCTCAAGATCGCGTTAAACAGGCCGCAGCTACTGGTACTTGATGACTTCGGTATCGGTGGCATGACCATGCAGGCGGCCCATGTGCTGCTTGATGTGGTTGATCGGCGCATGCGGACGGGTTCCTTGTTGATCACCAGCCAATATCCGACGGATCAATGGCATGGCTTCTTCCCGGATCCGACCATAGCGGATGCAGTACTGGACCGCGTTATCCATCAGGCACATCGCGTTCAGCTCAAAGGCGAGTCAATGCGTAAATTGCAAGCGAAGAAGCGAATGCAGGAAGGCTGATCCCGCTCACGGCGCTGGTTTACCATGCTGAGCGGTGAACCAGCGCCGTGACCATTCTTTCACCATCGTGATCAATTCAACAGCACGTATTACCCGCCACCATTGCTCACGAGCAACGGTTTACCTGCTCTTGACACATTGGAACTGGTGATCAAACCGTTTCGGAACGGGTGATCAAGTGAGGGTGGAATATGCAGCTGGCCTATTCGCCGGTGTGTAAGCATGGGTGTCGAATGCGATGCTGGTAACCAACATTTGGTTCTGTTCAAGTCAGTGATAGATTGATTTTTAATACTTTTTTACTAGTTGAAAGAGTATAAACTCTATTTCTGAAATAATTAATATTCTTATTGTCGTATGTTTGAGGTTGTAAATATACTAGCCTTTTCTATTTGAGATTTTCGATTCTTTCTAAAAATATAGCTATTACATAAGGTTATGCCTGAACCAGGGGATGACAAGGAAATATTGACATATATGGAATAGCCGTGATTCAATCGCTTCCGCGTAATGACGTATAAATTTTTTGTGTCAGGGAGAGAACATGCTAGGTGGAATCACTGGGAGAGTGCTGAAGCTATCGACATGTGCATTGTTGGTGACAAGTGCAATGCAGGCGATGGCGGCTACGCGGGTAGATTTAGGGGCTGCAACTGCTGAAGCAAGTAATCCGATGGAATTGGCGGCAGATTTGCGGCCTGTTACTGCTATTGTCGCCGCTAATGGCGCAGTTAAGGTTAAGTATCAGCAGTATTACAATGGGGTACGCATTTGGGGTGAGCTTGCCCCAATTGGTGTCCAGCAGCGTGATGCAAATGGCGTACAAGCTGATTCAGTTGCCTCGTATGTAAGTGGCACATATGTCCAAGGTGTTGAGGCTGATCTGCCAAAGATTCAGCCAACGTTGACAAAAAATGATGTTCTTAAAATTATACGTGGCCAAGCATTGGCTGGTACTCCTTTGCGGCAAGGTGAGAATGAAGAGATTGAGTTACTGATCCGTTTGGATGAAGCAGGGCGTGCACAGCTATTCTATATGGCGTCAATGTTTGTACCTGGTGCTCAGCCTAAGCGCCCATTTTTTATGATTGATGCGACGAATGGTCATGTATTGAAAAAATGGGATGGATTGGCACATCGTGAAGCAACCGGATTTGGCGGGAATGAAAAGACGGGCCGTTATGAATTTGGACGTGATCGGACTTCGTTAAAGCTGGACGATCAATGTCGTTTTGAAACAGATAATGTGGTTACAGTCGATTTGCGGAATTCGACTGGTAGTTCCAATACTCCTTTCCAGCTAAGTAATTGCCCAGCTTCTGGCGCTGGCCGGAATGAGTATCGTGCAGTCAATGGAGCATATTCGCCAATTAACGATGCCCACTTCTCTGGTGGTGTCGTATTTGACATGTACCGTGATTGGTTTCAGCGTCGTCCTATTCAGCAGAAGCTGACGCTGCGCGTACATTACGGCAATAATTACGAGAATGCCTTCTGGGATGGGCAATCGATGTCGTTTGGCGATGGTGGAAGTCGCATGTTCCCATTGGTTTCTTTGGGCGTGGTTGCTCATGAAGTCAGCCATGGTTTTACCCAGCAAAACTCAAATCTGATGTACTCCGGACAATCTGGTGGGATGAACGAGGCATTTTCAGATATGGCCTCGCAGGCTGCTGAGTATTATGCAACTGGTAAAGCTAGTTTCCAGATTGGTCATGACATCATCAAAGCCCAGGGGCGCGCCATGCGTTATATGGATAACCCTGAACGCGATGGCATTTCGATTGGGCATGCAAGCAAGTACAACGATGGTATAGATGTTCATCATTCCAGCGGTGTGTACAACAAGGCGTTCTATCTGTTGGCAAACAAGTCTGGTTGGGATGTGCGTAAGACATTCGAAGTGTTTGCGGTGGCTAACATGATGTATTGGCGGTCGAACAGCACATTCAATGATGGCGTATGTGGCGTCATTCGTGCAGCCGACGATCGTCGGATGAATCGCAATGATGTCATCGATGCATTCCGCCAAGTTGGCGTAACTTGCGCGACACTGCCGCCAACGCCAACGCCAACGCCAACGCCAACGCCAACGCCAACGCCAACGCCAACGCCAACGCCAACGCCAACGCCAACGCCAACGCCAACGCCAACGCCAACGCCAACGCCAAATGATGTCTCACATACACCTGTCCGAGAACACGAGACCCGAGATGAATAAGTAA
>NZ_SCOH01000103.1 GCF_005503445.1 Chitinivorax sp. B
TGCCAACGGTGGATGCCGCCGATCAAGCGACCCGCTACGGCTACGACCGGGCCGGCCAGCTGACAAGCACCACCAATGCCCTCAACCAGGTCAGCCGCAACGAATACGACGGTTTCGGCAATGTGGTGCGCAGTACCGATACCGGCCAGCAGGTCAGCCAGCAACGTTTCGATGCCCTGAACCGGTTGGTGGAAAGCACCGATGCACTGGGCCGTCGCACGGTCTATGCGTACGACGCTGCCGGTAACCGCATCAGCAGCAGCCTGTACGACGTGGGCGGGACCGTACCGGCCGTGGTCAACCGCTATCGTTACGACGCGGCCAACCGCTTGGTGGAAGAATCCATCGACGGCGTCGCCGGCAGCACCGTCTATGGTTACGACCATGCGGGTAACAAGACCAGCGTCACCGACGGCAATGGTCACACCACGCTGTACACCTATGACGCCAACCGTCGTCTGGAAACCCAGACCGATGCCGAAGGCAATGTCACCCGCTATGGTTACGATGCGGTCGGCAACCGCACCCACCTCACCAATGGCGCCGGCAAGACCACCACCTATCGCTATGACAGCCTGCGACAGCTGGTGGAAGAAATCGACGCCAACCAGATCAGCGTCAAGCATCAGTACGACGCCGTCGGTAACCGGATTGCCGACACCGATGGCAATGGCCACACCGTGCAGCTGCGTTACGACCTGGTTAACCGCCTGATCAGCGAAACCAGTGCCCGCACTGTGGTCACCCGCTACCAGTACGACAGCTTCGGCAACCTGCGCATCAAACAAAGCGGCAATGCCGAGCGCACCATCAGCTGGCGTTACGACTATGACCTGCTCAACCGTCAAACCGCGGAAGTCAGTGGTGAAGGCTACCGCACCGAGTACGACTACGATGCGGCCGGCAATCGCACCACCTTACGCAAAGCGTTGGACCTGGCCGCCAGCCAATGGCAAGTCACCCGTCAGGGTTACGACGCGCTGGGCCGCGAGAGCTGGCGCCTGCACAGCGGTGGCCAACTGACCCGTACCCGTTACGACGCCCAAGGCAATGTCGCCAGCCGCACCGTGTATGGCAACGTCAGCGACATCCCGGGCAGCGAACCGGTGCCCCGTGATGGCGACAGCGGCCTCAGCGTCAGCTATCGTTACAACGGTCGCCGCCAGTTGCTCAGCGAAACCGGCGTAGATGGCCAAGTCACCACCTATGGCTATGACGCTGCCGGCAACCTGCAAGAGAAGATCGAGTTCAGCGGCACCGCGCAAGCCCGTCGCACCACCTATGGTTACGACAAGGCCAATCGCAAAACCCGCGACACCGATGCCCTCAACGTCGATACCCGCTACGCCTACGATGGCGCCAACCGCGTCATCACCCGCACCGAAGCGGCCGGCCAAGGTCGCCTCAGCGTCACTCAGCTGAAGTATGACGACGTCGGCAACCTGATCCGTCAGGAAGACGGCCTGGGCCATGTCGTAACGCAGCAGTTCGACAACAACCGCAACCTCAAAGAAAAGCGCGAAGCGGACAGCACCCTTGCCCAGCGCATCACCACCTACCGTTACGATGCCGACAACCAGGTCATCGAGATCAACGGCAGTGGCAGCCTGCAACAACTGCGTTATGACGCCTTCGGCAACAAGGTCGAAGTCCGTCTGGGCGGCGAAGGCGGCCCGCGCAACCTGTTCCGTTACGACAATGATCAGCGTTTGATCCAGTCTACCGACGGCAATGGGGTGGAAGCGACCTACCGTTATGACGGCGTCGGCAATCGTCTGGAGAAAGTGGAAGGTAGCAACCAGGGTCACCAGGCCCGCCTGACCCAGGTGCGTTACGACGCGGCCAACCGCATCAGCAGTGAAACCAATGCGCTGGGTTACACCACCAGCTACACCTATGACGACCGCGGCAACCGCGCTAGCGCCACCATCGGCCAATACCTGCTGACCCCGCAGGACGCCGGCTATGATGCGGCGAAAGCTGCCTTGGCCAAGCCGACCACCACCCACTACACCTACGATGCCGCCGGTCGAGTATTGACCCTGCTCACCGCCGGTGGCCGGTTGACCCACAACCAGTACGACGCCGCTGGCAAGCTGGTGAGCAGCACCCTCAGTCGGGCCGATGGCAGCGAGGCCCGCACCACCCGCTATCGTTACGACCTGTTGGGCCGACCCACCCAGGTCATCGACGCGGAAGGCTTCGGTAGCCTGACCGAATATGACGAAGCCGGCCAGAAGACCCGTGTCAGCAGCGGCGTCTACCTGCTGCAAGCGGGGGACAGTGGTTACGATGCCGCCAAGGCTGCCCGTGCCGCCACCCTGGTCACCCGTTACGAGTACGACCTGAACGGCCAGGTGACCGCCGAAGTGAACGGGGTCGGTGATCGCACCGAGTACCGTTACGACGGCCTGGGCAACCGCACCGCCAAGATCCAGGCGGCCGGTACCGCCCTGGCCCGCACCACCACCTATCAGTACGACAATGCCGGTCGACTGGTGGAAACCACCACCCCGGAAGGGGGGCGCAGCAAGCGTCGCTATCACCCGGTGTTTGCCGACAAGGTCATCGCCGAAGACAGCCTGCAAGGCACCCGCGATGGCCAGGAAATCTGGCTGAGCCGGACCTATGGCTACGATGCTGCCCTGCGTCAGGTGGGGGAGCACACCGATGGTGGGCTGGACTTCAGCTACGACTATGATGTGTTTGGCAACCAGACCGACAAATGGTTGGGCGCCAGCGGCAGCACCCGCCCCACGGAAGGCGACGTCCCCCGTGTAGCGGGCAGTGGCCTGCATGTCGTCCATGTCGACTACGACGCGCTGAACCGCAAACTCAGCGAAACCGATGCCGACGGCAACACCAACCGCTTCCGTCACGACAGCCGCGGCAACCTGATCTGGCAGCAAGACGCGCTGGGTCGCGTATCCCGCTTCTATTACGACCAGGACAACCTGTTGGTGATGGGGGTGGACGCCCACGGTGCGGTGACTCGCTACCAGTACGACCTCAACGGCAACAAACTGGCCAGCCGCCAGTTCGCCACCCTGCTCAGCACCCCGGTGGCGGATCTGGATGACTTCCAGGCACCGACTGTCAGCGAGCAGACCACCGACCGGCTCAGCCAGTGGCAATACGACCTGGCTGGCCAAGTACGCAGCGAAACCCAGCCGGACGGCAGTCGCACCGACTATGTCCGCGATGGCGCCGGCCAGGTGCTGGAGCAACGTGCCTACGCCAACACCGCCCAACCGCGCGTCACCCAGCTCAGCTATGACGCCGCCGGCCGGGTGCAGACCCAACTGGAACCGACCGGCCTGAAGACCACCCTCGGCTACGATGCGGCCGGCAACAAAGTGCGCCAGGAAGCAGTGGACACCCGCAATCCGGCCAGCGCTGCCCGTGTCACGGTCTGGGAATACGACCGCGACAACCGCCAGATCACCGAGATCACCGACCCGGCGGGGCTGAAACTGACCGTCCGTGCCGAATACGACAAAGTGGGCAACCTGGTGGCGCATATTGACGGGGACGGCCGTCGCAGCGAATTCCGCTTCGACCGCTACAACCGCCAGGTCGAACAACGCGATGGTGCTGGCAACCTGATCAGCAGCGTCAGCTACGACGCCCGTGGCCGGGTACAGACCGCCAGCGATGCCAAGGGCAGCGTCAGCTTCACCTATGACGACCTCAACCGCAAACTGACCGAAACCCGGTCCGTCGCGTGGCAATCGTTGAACGGCAGCGGCAACCAGCTGGAAACCCGCTACCAGTACGACGCCGTTGGCAATGTGGTGCAACTGACCCAGCCGGATGGCGCCCGTTCCACCCGTTACTACGACCAGGGCAACCGCCTGGTGGCGGAACTGGACGTCGATCAAGTCCTGCACCGCTATCGTTACAACGCTTACGGGCAAGTCACGGAAGAAACCGTCTACCTGACCCGCCTCGACCCGAGCGCGCATGACCCGCTGCAACCGCCGGCTGCACCGCAAGGCGAATCGCGGCTGATCCGCCGCGACTACGACCTGGCTGGCCGGGTCACCCGTGTCCGTTACCCGGACATCGTGGTCACCGAACTGACCGACCGCAACCGTGTCAACCCGGGCGTCAAGCAGACCGTCATCACCCCGGAAGAAAGCCATGTCTACAACGCCTATGGCGAAGACCTGGACAGCCGCGACAAGGATAGCCGTCGCACCCTGCAGTACTTCGATGCGGCAGGCCGGGTGGTGGCCAAGGTGGATGCGGCCGGCTACCTGACCGAACTGGACTACGACGCCAGCGGTAATGTGTTGCAACAACGGGCTTACCTGGGTCAACTCGACCTGGCCAGCCTCAACCCAAACCAGCGTCCAGCCGGGGTGGGGGGTGTCGCCGTCACCGACTTCCGCTTTGATGTGGCCGGTCGGCTGGTGGAGCAACTGGACCCGGCCCGGGATGTGGCCGACAGCGCCGGCAACGTGCGCAGTGGCTACCGGCCGAAGACGGTGTTCGCCTACAACGCGGCCGGTCAGCTGACCCACAAGGTGGTGGGGGCCGACAGCAGCAATGCGATTCATAGTTGGCAGTACTTCGATGCGGCTGGGCGGATGGTGGGCACCATCGACCAGAAGCGCATGTTGACCTTGTTGACCTATGATGCGCGCGGGAACAAGACC
>NZ_SCOH01000104.1 GCF_005503445.1 Chitinivorax sp. B
GCAATGCGATTCATAGTTGGCAGTACTTCGATGCGGCTGGGCGGATGGTGGGCACCATCGACCAGAAGCGCATGTTGACCTTGTTGACCTATGATGCGCGCGGGAACAAGACCAGCGAGCAGCGCATGGGGAATGCGGTGCCGCAAGGTGTTGATCCTGCTTCCCTGACCGGGAACTTCAATGCCTTGTCTGCACTGGTCGGTACCCACCATGATGACTGGTTGACGACGTATACCTATGACGGGGCAAACCGCCTGCTGGCGCAATACGACCGCGGTACCCTGATCAACAAATATGCCTACGATGCCCTGGGTAACCGAAGCTTCACCCAGGATGGCAATGGTCGGACGACCCATAGCCTGTTCGATGGCAAGGGCCGACAGCTTAAAACGATAGGGGTGGATGGCAGTGGCACGGTGGCGCGTTACGATGCCGAAGGTAACCGCACCTTTGTGTATACCGGTGAAATGCCGAATCAGGCGGCACTGCCGACCAATGTGTTTGTGGAGCAGGGGGTGGCAGTCCGCATCAACTGGCAATTCGCCGATACCACGCCGGGTGGCCGCAGTTGGGTGGTGTATGACACGCATGCCAACGTTGATATCGATGCCTATGCCCATCGGATCGGTGAGCAGCTGGCGACTCAGGGCCACCATGTTGCCGAACTGCCCAAGCCGGTGCCGGGCACCCAGCTGTATTTCCGGGTGGTCAGCCAGGATGCGGCAGGCAACCTGACCTGGAGTGAAGAGCAGGTATTAACTGTTGCCGCGCAGTATGACCAAGTTGAAGTCCATGAGACCGGTACGGGTGGGGTGCGCTTCCGGGTGCATTTTGAAGCGGGGGTCAGCAACCCGACCCTTCATATCAATGGCGGGCCCGCGCTGACCTTGAGCCCGGTTGGTGGGGGCTATTTCCAGGTGGAGGACACGCAACCGCGCACGCTCAATCCGTCGTTCTCCTATATTGTCAAATGGCAGGATGCCAGCGGCAAGCAACAGACGGGTGTGATGCAGACCCTGTCGCCCGGCAACCAGCGCAGCACCCCTGCCAGCGCCATGACCCATGAGGTGGCCAACCCGCATGTCGGCGTTGCCAGCGACTATGTGTACAAACTGGTGTTGAACACCCGTTTCGACGCGGGACAGACGGCAGGCCTGCAACTGATCATGGCGGACTGGCGGCCGGTTGGGTCATCCGGCCCGGTGCGCACCACCAGCGTACTGGCGCGCGACAGCGGTCAGACGCAGCGTTATCAGCTGGTGGCAGGCAGCGCGGCCGAGCCGGTGGCGGTTGGCGATTACGACATTGTGCTGCGCGGCATGCGGGCGGATGGCAGCCTGGTGGAGCTGGATCGGTTCCAGTACCGTGTCACGGCGTTGCCGGCACCGTCACCCGACGCCGATCCATCCCAGCCGATCAGCTCGCCACCGATGCTGGTTCAGCATGTCAGCTGGCGCAACCCCCATGACGGCTTCACGGGCCAGTGGATTGTGGTGGATGGCCGGCTGCAGCAGGGCACCCAGCACGGAGAGACCACCATTCTGGAAGGCCGCGAGCTGAGTGTAGGCAGCCATGACCTGGACGTGTATTACACCCAGCAGGTGGCGCCGACCCGCGATGTGAATGTGACCGCCACACAGGCTACCCACCTGGAACAGGTGAACCAGTCAACGGGATACCGGCTGGATATCGATGCCAGCCTGCCGGCCGACCAGCGGGCCGCCACGGCCGGCGGTGTGTTCATCGCCTATGGCCGCTTTGGCAACCGCGTGCCGACCGACCCGCTGGCGGCCGGCTTCAGCCGCCAGGCACTGCAGGTCACGGGCGACCGGATCGCCGGCGGGGTGAGCGGGCTGGATCGGGATTTCTACAGCTACATCCTGTACGGGCTGGATGCGGCCGGCCAGGTGACCCTGCTGCAACAGGGCCAGCTGATCGTCAAGGCCGGGAGCGTCAGCAGCCATCACCCGATCGAATCGCGGTTGACGTATACCGAGCAGTTTGTGCAGGTCAATGTCGAACAGCCGACCCCGGATACCTACCATCTGGATTACGCCGTCACCTTCAGCGCGGCGGAAATGGCCAGCCTGCAGGGGCCGGTGACGGTCAGCTACCTGGATCGTACTGCGGGCGGGGTGCCGAAGACGGTGGTACTGAGCCGTGACGGCCACCAGTTCAAGGGACGACTGCCCGACCTGCGCGGGGTGCATGAACTGAAAGCCTATTACACCGACCAGTCTGGCCGCACGGTGATCGTCGACTGGCGCGAGCATGCGCCGGGGACCGGGTTCAGCAATCAGACCCATAGCACGGTGGTGGTGGCCAAAGAGCAGGGCATCCGTCTGGATAAGGACCCGGACGGACTGCACGTGGTCAACGGGGTGTACCTGGGCCCACAACGCGCCACCCAGCAGGCATTGGCGTTGTCGGTGCTGTCCTCTGGGCTGGGGGCGGGGCAGCGGCTGAGCGATGGCCGCAATACGGGGTATTACGTGGAAACCCGCTTCGACGCGCTGGGCCACAAGGTTGCCAGCAACGAAACTGACGGTATCTGGCGGGAATACGGCGTGGATCAGGCCGGCAATGCGGTGTCGACCACCCTGTACGACAAGGCGGGGGGGAGCTGGCAAGGCAACCAGCTGGCCGAATACGATGGCCGTGGGCGCAAGGTGGCGGAATGGGGTGCCGCCTATACCGCCCACAGCAGCAGCGAAGACACCACCGGCCACCGCCAGCGTGACGTGACCCGTTACCGTTACCACCGCAACGACCAGGTGACGGATCAGGTATCGCTGTACCGCGACCTGGCCGGCAATGGGTTTGACGGGGTGCTGGATAGCCAGGTGGCGACCCGGCAGCGGACGGTGTTCGATGCGGCCGGGCAGAAGGTGGCCAGCATCGATGCCTTGGGTAACACCGTACAGTTCCAGTATGACGAGGTCGGCCGCCAGATTGGCAGCGTCGATGCCCGTCGCTTCCGCAGCTGGCATCGCTACGATGGCTTGGGCAATCTGGTTGAGGAAGTCAACGGCGGCGGCGACCGCACCCAGTACGAATACGACACCCTGGGCCGGCGCACCGCCCTCATCGATGGCCTGGGCCGGCGGACCCAGCAGACCTGGTCGGGTGACCGCCTGCTGGCAAAAGGCGCGCTGCGTTTCGACTATGACGCAGTCGGCAACCGCATCGCCACCACCCAGCATGGGGTGCGGACTGTCCAGGACTACGATGGCCTGGGGCGGGTCATCGCCACCCACACCTGGGTCAATGGCGAAGAACGGATCGAACGCCGGGCCTATGACGTATATGGCAACCTGGTCGGCGACAGCAATCTGGCCGGCCATGGCAAAGCGTACAGCTATGGCGCCTTTAACCGCCTGCAGTGGCTGCGCGATGAAACCGGCCTGGTCACCTATTACGACTACGACGGCCTGGGCCGGCAGATTCGGGAACACAACCGCGAAGGCCGCGACATCCGCAAGGCCTACGACGCGGCCGGGCACCTGCTATCGGTGAAGGATGTCGGTATCGGCACCGAGACCCTGTACCGCTATGACGACACCGGCCGTAAGTTCCACGAACGGTTTGAGGGCCAGGGCCAGCGCCGTTACCTGGTGTATCAGTATGATGCGCAAGGCCGACAGGTGGCGTGGCGGGATTACCTCACCGACACCGCCAGCCGTAGCGAACTGGATGCCAATGGCAACCTGACCCGCATCTGGCACGATGGGGTGGGCCAGGCCTTTGACCGCCGTTATGAATTCGATGGCAACAACCGGGTCACCCGCGACAGCCACGGCGATGGCCGGCTGGTGCACGCCTTCCGTTACGACGCGGTCGGCAACCGCATCGAAGACCATGACGGCCAGCGCACCATCCATTACCGCTACGACGACCAGAACCGGGTCACCCAGGCCCGCTGGTACGGCAGCGTCAACGCGCAGGCGGCAGCGGCCGGGTTTACCGATCTGGGGGTGTTCAGTGGCATGCTCGGCATCACCGACCACACCCGTGACAGCGTGCAACTGTCAGCCGGCCCGCAAACGGTCACCCTGGATAGCGCCAGCCCCAAGACCCTGCGGTTGCTGGCGCAGCACTACCTGGGCGATGGCGAACTGTGGCAGCGGCTGACCGTGGCCGGCTGGTACAAACCGGCGGACACCACCCCGCGCTTCGATCGCAATGGCATCGAAATCCCGCCGACCGCATGTCCGGCGTACATTTTCATCTCGCCCACAGCGATTTTTCTGTGAAACAGTGGCAGCGTTTGCCGCTGTTTCGCTTAAAAATGCAGCAAATGTCAGCGCTTGCTGAGG
>NZ_SCOH01000105.1 GCF_005503445.1 Chitinivorax sp. B
GCCCGACGATGCTACCCAAACCATCGCCATGGTAGGTCTGGGTGCCTTGGGATGTGATCCTCAGTAATGGGTCATCGGTGGCCCCACCATGCACGGTGCGCCACAGCGGATTCTGGTATTGCCCGGTTGGGTAACCGGCGATGATGTCATCACCCAGATACTGGTAATCCTGACTGCCCGCGCCATCGCTGCGGCCGATGCGTTTACCATCAGCGTCGTAACGGTAGCGGCCCAGTAGCGTACCGGCTGCGCTGTCCAGATTGATCTGGGTCAGTTGTTGCTGGCTGTTGTACTGGAAGGCGTGTTTGACCGTGCCGACCGTTTTCAGGGTCAGGTTGCCGTTCGGGTCGTATTGGTAGCTGGCCAGTACTTCGCCGATGGCGGCAGTTATCCGCCGAAATCAACCACTCTGACCCCTACGATTATTGGTTACGAAGTGTTCAAATTGCACACTTATACAATTCAAGAGCTAGCTGCAGGTCATTTTTGAACAATTGATAATCAAATCCCTTTGGAATCTTAAGTTCTGGATTATTCATTTTCTCCTGCAATGCAATACATATCAGATTTGCCAGCTCCCTTTCAGACATTTCCGCAAGTGGAATCGGATCAAAAGGCAAAGCAATGCCAAGAAATTTAACTTTACTCCCAGTAATCATATCCTTATAACTAGCTACCCTATTGTAAGCTTTGCAGGAGCGCTTGTTTTCTTCAACATCCGAATCAACAGCAACGACTACCAACATAAACTGGTCCACTTCGCCACCATATTCTTTATTTGAGAAAAATGGCGAGAGAGCCTCTTGAAGCCTGACAGTGACATTACCTAGAGCCTCTCCCAAATCGGACCATGAATCGCAAGTACATCTAATTCTCATAATTCCTCACTTAAACACTCTATTTCCAGGTGGGAGCGAACCATTTCGTATGAAGTATTCAATGAGTTTTAGTTTTTCTTGTGCCAGTACTTCATAGTGATTTCCCGTCGCCTGCCGGTCCATTCTCAAACCCAGATTTGACAAAGCTATTGCCGAATAGCGGCTGGATGGATCAACTGTCGTTCCATATTTCCATACGTCGCCCGCATTTAAATTCGCCGTGCCGTTTCTCACATCTGGATACATACCAGATGCCGTTGCGATCAACGCATACTGGTATTCTGTCGGCGAAGTCGATGTATTAGCCTTATTTACCAAACGCTCCAGTTGGTTCCAAGCCTTATCCAACTTTTCACCGGTGTTGTGCATCGCGTTGCCTGCTGCCGCACCAACCCCAGCCCCTAGTGCAACACCTCCGGCTACGATAGCAGGATTTGCGGGGGCACAACCACCTATAGTCGCATAGTCACATCCGCCAGCTGCAACAAAACCCAGTGCACCGCCAACAATCCCTCCGACAGCCGCACCTTGGTTCCGCGCATAGCCCCCTGTTGAACGTTTGAAGGCTTCATAATCAGCCATAGTCAACCCATTGCCTGCAACCTGATAAGGTGCAGTGCTGTTTGACCTAAAGTTCTGACTGCCGGAACCCATGACCGGGCTAGCATTATTGATATAGGACGACTGTGAAACGGGCCTCACCGCTTGCGCCAGCAACCCCATCGGATCAACCAGATTGATTGGGTTTTGACCGACATACCCATACTGATTGATGCCACCCTGCAACCCAATCGGATCACGCTGCGTAAACCGCCCAATACTCGGGTCGTACCATCTTGCCCGGTAGTAGATCAGCCCGGCCACATCTGGCTCACGGCCGGTGTAACCATACTGCGGAATGTCGCCCTGCCCGTTGAGGCGATTGCCCCAGGCATCGAACTGTTGCCAGGCGGCCAGCATGCCTTGCGCATTGCTCATGCCAACAATGCTGCCCAAACCATCGCCATGGTAGGTCTGGGTGCCTTGGGATGTGATCCTCAGTAATGGGTCATCGATGGCCCCACCATGCACGGTGCGCCACAGCGGATTCTGGTATTGCCCGGTTGGGTAGCCGGCAATGATGTCATCACCCAGATACTGGTAATCCTGACTGCCGGCGCCATCGCTGCGGCCGATGCGCTTGCCGTCGGCATCGTAACGGTAGCTGCCCAGCAGGGTGCCCGCTGCGCTGTCCAGGTTGATCTGGGTCAGTTGTTGCAGGCTGTTGTACTGGAAGGCGTGTTTGACATTGCCGACCGTTTTCAGCGTCAGGTTGCCGTTCGGGTCGTATTGATAGCTGGCCAGTACTTCGCCAGTGGCATTGCCCTTGCGGATTTCCTTGAGTTGGTTGGCTACATCGTAGACATAGGCTTGGGTTTGACCGCCTGCGGTCTGCAGGGTGCGGTTGTCCCAGGCATCGTACTGGTAGGCGGCCAGTTCGGTCGGCTGGTTCTGCGCATTGACGCTGCTGACCTTGCTCAGCCGGTCCAGTGGGTCGTACTCGTAACGGTAGTCGGTGCTCTGATTGCCGATCTGTTCCCGATGGCGGGTCCGTTGCCCGGTTTGCGGGTGGTAGTCGTAGTCGTGCCGGCTGATGAGTTGCCCGGCCGACTGGTTCAGCCGCTGGGTGAGTTGCCCGGCCTCGTCATAGCGGTACAGGCTGGCGCTGCCGTTGGGTAGCCAGCTTTGTACCAAGCGGCCATTGGCGTCGTAGACGAAGGTGAGGTGTTCGCCAGTGCTGGCGCGGATGCCGCTGAGGCGGCCGACGGCGTCGTACTGGTAGTCGGTGCGCTGGCCGTGGCCGTCTGCCACGCTGTTGAGCAGGCCACCGGGGCTGTAGGCGTAGCGCAGGGTCAGGCCGCGGCTGTCTTGCTGGCGGATCAGCCGGTGGCTGAGGCCGTCGTAGACATAGTCGGTGGTCAGTTGCGGGTTGCGGGTCTGGAGGAGTTGGCCCAGGGCGTTGTAGCGGTACTGGATGGTGTCGTCCTGGCTTTCCTTTTGCTCCAGCAGGTGGCCCGCTAGCCAGCGATAGGTGGTGAGCTGGTTGGCGGGGCTGGTGGTCTGCTTGAGGTTGCCTTGCAGGTCGTAGCGGTATTGCCAGCTTTGGTTCAAGCCGTTGCGGTCGCTCAGCAGCCGGCCGAAGTCATCGTACTGCCTGATCGATTGCGCGGTCACCCGATCCTGGCTGGCGTCGTTGGCGTTGGCGGTGAAGCCGGCCGCGATCTGGGTGGTGAAGCCCAGCAGGTTGTAGTGGTACAGGGTGACCGGGTGCACGGTGCCGTGCTGTGGGTCGGCATAGGCTGGCCCGACCACGCGCCAGGGCCGGTTCAGCGCGTCGTAGCGGGTCTGGGTGCGGCGCTGGGCGGCATCGGTGACCTGGGTGACGTTGCCATTGGCGTCGTAGTCATACTGGGTGCGACGCTTGAGTGGGTCGAGGGTCTCGGCCAGTTGGCCGTTCTTGGCCGGGCCGTGGTAGCGCCGTTCCGAGCTGGCGCCGCTGGGGTCGATGCTGCGCCGTAAGCGGCCGTCGGCATCGTAGTCGCTTTGCACCCGGTTGCCTTCGGCATCGTAGGCGGCCACCGCCCGGTTCAGCGGGTCGTAGTCGATATTGAGCCGGTAGCCATCCGGGGTGGTGCGGGTGATCAGGTTGCCGGCTTCGTCGTACTGGTATTGGGTCACGGTGCCGGCATGGTCGATGTCCGCCACTTTGCGGTCGCTGTAGTCGTAGCGGGCCTGCTGGCGGTCGATGACTTGCTGTTTGTCATCCAGTTGGCGGGTTTCGATGAGGTTGCCGTTCGGGTCGTAGACGGTCTCCTGCCATTGGTCACGGGCGTTGGTGGCGCGGGTGATGCGGTCCACGGCGTCATAGTCTTGGCGGGCCAGCGTGAAATCACTGCGCACGCTGATGATGGGCCGCCCCAGTGCATCGAAGCGTTGCTGGGCGGTCTGGATTTCGTCGGCGCTGATCTCGCCATCGCCGTTCAGGTCGCCACGGCGGGTGACGGTGACCGGGTTCAGGCCGGTGAGGTGGTTGTCTGGGTCCTGGTAGTCGTAGCTGAGGGTGGGGCCGGTCTGTTTGACGATATCCTTGAGCTGTTGGCTCTGGGTGATATTGCCGTGGCTGTCATAGTCAAAGCGGCTGACCGCCAGCACTTCCCCGGCTACCGGTTGATAGCTGGCCGGGTCGAGGTTGGCACCATAGCCCGACTGCATACTGATACGCTGTTTCAGGTTGCCGTGGCCATCGTATTGCAGCAGGGTGATGGCCCCGTTGGCGTCCTGGATCTTGCCGGGTTGGCCGAAGCGGTCGTGGTGGCTGTAGCCAATGGTTGCGCCCGACGGCAAGGTGGTCTGGGTCAG
>NZ_SCOH01000106.1 GCF_005503445.1 Chitinivorax sp. B
ACACCTGCCAGACGGGCAAGGTTACGAGCTATTGGAATGGATGAATAGCCAGCCAGACCATTGCAACACACGCGTCATCATCTATTCCGGCGACACGCCTGACCCAGGCAGCATGCCGAACAATCAGACCAATGTCCTGGTCCTTAACAAACAGCACAATACCCCTGGCGAGCTGATGGATTCAGTGCACCAATTGTTGTCACAGATGTTTGTACCCATCCCCTCTCAACCACCCATACCACGTGCCAATGCAACCAGCCTGCAAACCATCCTGGTCGTGGATGACGACATTCGTAATATCTATGCCGTCAACAGTCTGCTTGAGGAGCGCAACTATACGGTGCTGACAGCCGACAATGGCGAAAGCGCGCTGCAGCAGATCGAGCAGCATGCCAATATTGACCTGGTATTGATGGATATCGCCATGCCGGTGATGGACGGCTACACCGCCATCCGTAAACTGCGCGCAGCCGACTTTGCCAAGCCGATCATTGCCGTCACGGCCTATGCCATGCAGGGGGATCGTGAAAAATGTCTTGAAGCCGGCGCAAACGACTATCTGGCCAAACCAATCAACAAACAGATGCTTTACCAGGCGCTGGATCAATGGCGGTTGCCATAAGCAAGCCCCATGACACAACCGGCTCATTGAATCGCTGTGAAACCACAATACGTCAGCCCCACGCACAAAGGTCGCCATCATGCCGCATGATTTTCGACAGCAACCACCCTTGGAACCGGGATCGCATTTCCTGCAAACCATTCTGCTGGTCGATGACAAACCAGAAAACCGGATTGCGCTTGAAGCAGCGCTGGATAGCGCACATATCCGTTTTTTGCACGCAGGCTCGGGCGCCATTGCATTGAAAATGATGCTGGACGCCGATGTATCGCTGGTATTGCTGGATGTCTCCATGCCCGGCATGGATGGCTATGAAGTCGTACAGATCATGCGTAGCACCCGCAATACCCGGCACATCCCGGTCATCATGATGACTGCCTTTCTGCGGGACGAAATGGAAACGCTGCGCGGCTATCAAGCGGGAGCGATTGAATTCCTGACCAAACCAGTGAACACCACCATGTTGCGCTGCAAGGTGATGTTGTTTCTGGAGCTCGACCAACAAAAGCGCCAATTGCGTACCGCTTATGAGCGCCTGGATGCCCAGAAGGCCTATTACGAATCCATGTTGAATGCAGCAGGTGAAGGCGTGATTGGGTTATCGACAGAGGGCAATGTGAAGTTTGCCAATCCGGCCGCACTGAGCATGCTGCACCTTCCTCCGCAGGAATTACTGGAGTGTGCCTTTCGTACGTTCTTCCCTTGCACCCAAGAGCAGCCTGGCCGCTGGGAGGAAACCGATTTTCATCTGGCCTGGACCGAAAAACGCGAAATCCGGGCGGATGAAGCCCAATTCCGTACCATCAATCGCGACCCGTTCCCAGTGCAATATACTTGCTCACCTCTGGCGGGACACACCCAGGGTACCGTGGTGATCTTTCAGGACATCACCCAACGCAAGGCCCTGGAAGCCCAGTTGCGACAGCAGGCCACGACAGATCATTTGACCGGGTTGAATAACCGCGCAGGCTTCAAGACATCGTTGCTGCACACGCTGGCCCGATGCAGCCGGCAAACCAGCCTGATGGCGTTGTTGTTGATTGATCTGGATCGATTCAAACAGGTGAACGACACGCTGGGTCATGAAATGGGCGACCAATTACTGCAAGCGGTTGCCGAACGACTCAAGCGCAGCATTCGGATGTCGGATACGCTGGCCCGGCTGGGCGGAGACGAATTCACCGTCATTCTGGAAGACCTGAACGATGTGGAAGATGCTGCCTACTGCGCAGCCAAAATCATCGAGACCTTGAAACGCCCTTTCACCATTGACACCATGGAACTGGTGATTGGCGCCAGTATTGGCATCGCCACCTATCCCGAATGCGGTACCGACCCTGTCACCTTGATGCAGGCGGCCGATGTTGCCATGTACCGGGCCAAGAGTGATGGTCGCAACCTCTACCATTTCTTCACTCAGGAAATGAATGATCGGGCTCGGGCCAAAATGGTGCTGGAACAAAGCCTGCATCACGCCCTCAGTGAGAACCAACTGCTGTTGATGTACCAGCCACAAATCGAACTGCAGACAGGGCGAGTGGTCGGCCTGGAAGCCCTGCTGCGTTGGCAGCACCCTACCGCCGGGCTGGTAGCCCCTGCTACCTTTGTGCCCTTGCTGGAGGAAACCGGCTTGATCCTGTCCGCCGGCAACTGGATCATGCAGGCGGTGTGCGAACAGCGACACGATTGGGACATCCGCAATGTACTGGATGAAGATTGCAAAATCGCCATCAACATCTCACCCCGCCAGTTTGTCGACGAGAATCTGGTAAAGGTGTTACGCCAGCACCTGTACCGCTACCAGATCGACGCTGCCACCATTGAACTGGAGATGACCGAAAACATGTTGATGCAGGAGAATGAACAAACATTCAATATCCTCGACCAACTCAATCGGCTGGGAGTGGCGTTATCGATTGATGATTTTGGTACTGGCTACTCCTCGTTTGGCTATATCAAGCGCTTCCATTTGCATGCACTGAAGATCGACAAGAGCTTCATCGATCAGCTGGCCGATTCGGAGCGAGATACCGCCATCACCGCCTCCATCATCAACCTGGCACACAACCTGAAACTCAAGACCATTGCGGAAGGTGTGGAAACCAAAACACAGCTGGATATTTTAACAGGCCTCGGATGCGACATCATTCAAGGCTTCTACTACTCACCACCCTGCCGGCCCCGTGAACTGGAAACCTTTTTACGCGAACGGCGTCGTGCCACCAATCTACCGCCACCCGCCGACCTGCCAGATCATGACCGGCACGACCCATAAGAGCCGCTGACAAAACCCAGCGAAGTGGTTCTGGTTAGGCGCGCAAACGAAGGCAGGTTGATGGATTTCACAGCTTCCGTATTTAGTGCTGCCTTGGGCAAGCAGGAAATATTGCCAACCCAACCTAAATGACTACGTGCGGATATAACTAGTTCATTAAAATGAACTTATCCTAATGCACGTATGATTTTGACAATACCTATCCAGCCTGTAGACAATGCTCGCCAACAATAAAACAGGCACAGGCAATCGTAGCCTATTGCTACTCACGTGGTTCTGGTTACCTGACCGGAACCAAATTTATTCGTTGGTTGAGCCGTATTACTTCCTGATTTATTCAGCTATCTATCTGTAGCGTCTCTGCTGTAACTTGCGTGAGTGTCATGCAAGATGGCGGTGTATTGCCCCTCGAAACCTCGACGGGGCCGGTAGGTACGTGCTTGCAAGCACGCGGGGTAGCGCGTCAAGACCATTCTTGATTTCGTAGACCTATGCCCCAATTGCATCCCGCTGTCCGTCAGCTGGCGCGCCTTGCGCTGTGCAGTGTTCTGATCCATCCCTTGTCTGCCATGGCCGGTTGCTGGTCAGGTGGGCCAACGATTCCTACCCTGTCACCGATTGCCCCGACAGCAGCAGACGACGCGCAATTAGCAGCGGCAACCGGGACTTCCCTGTTATACCCAGACTGCCATCCCCCGCTGGTGCGTTACACCCAGCCCGTTGATGGGGGGACCTACAACCACGATGTCGGCATTCCCATCCAGTTCACCGCCGAAACCAACCCGGATGACCGGTCCGGGGCGAGGATGGATGACTACCAGGTGCAGCTGAATGGGCAGTACCTGAATACGGTGAAGTTATCCAAATCCTACAGCGTCAACTACAGCGATTACCTGCGCGGTGTCGGCGCCGGGCGGCATGCATTGCAGCTGAAAGTCTCCGACGATGGGGGCAGAGGGGGGCGGGCCGCGACCAAGCACAGCTTCACCGTGAATGTACTCGGCCCGGTCACCGGCCAGATCGATGGCGTGGTGGTGGAAGGCGACCAGCCCTACCTGACCGGTTGGGCCTGTGACCGCAATGTCGCGGGTT
>NZ_SCOH01000107.1 GCF_005503445.1 Chitinivorax sp. B
GGGTATCTCAGATAAACTGGCGGAAATGCGGGGTATGAACGTGCTGTAAGGCGCGTGGTGACTGGGTTTGGAGCGCATCGGTACGACAAGGTGCATCGGCGTGCTGTGATGTTTCAAGCAGGGTGACGATACCGCGCTAGGATTATGGCGCGCAGAAACACAATATCACCTGACGAGCGCGAGTGAAGGTGATCGTGCACGCTTGGTGGCCGTTTATCGTGGTGAGCAAGGCGAGCCGGTCATTGCAACATGGCAGTACGATGGGGTGACATTCAATCAAGCCGGCATGCGTATCGAGCACACCGCCAGCCCTGCAGGCTTCGACAGCACCTGGTATGTGGGCAACCCGATTGCAGATGGTATGTTGGGTGGGGCGCAAGTGGTGCAACCGGCCAATCGTCCGACGGCGGACGACAGTACCTTGGAAGCGGTCCGGGCCCGCGTTGCAGCGGCCAGCCGCGTTGTGGGTGTACAGCATCTGTTCGATGCAGCGGGCCGGGAAGTGTTCACCTTGGGCGTGGACGGCATGCTCACCGAACGCCAATACGACGCAGCGGGCAAGCTGCTGCGGGAAAGCCGTTACGCCACGCCGATACGCAGCACAGCAGCGCTGACCCTGGCTGAAGTACAGGCCCGCTTGGCAATCTTGCCGAAGACCGCATTCGATCAGCATGTGTATGTGGTGTATGACCTGGCTGGCCGTGAGCGCTACCGCATCGGTGCCGACCGTGCCGTCAGCCGTATCGACTACGATGCCGCTGGCCGGATCGTGCGACGCACCCGGTATGCCCAGGCATTACCAGCCAGCATCGACCTGAAACAACCGTTGACCTTGGCCTCCGTGGCCCAGGCCATGGCAGCGGGTGACCGTACGCAGGATCAGATTGAACGACTGGGCTATGACGCAGCCGGTCGTCCAATCTACAGCATCGACGGCATGGGCTATGTCACCGAGCGCCGTTTTGATGGCGCCGGTAATGAAATCGGTCGACGGGTGCATGCTGGCAGGACTGACCTCGCCGTGTGGGATGCAGAACAACGCCTGACCACCGACAGCACGCAAACCGTGCTGCGCAGCCGTGCCTTCTACGATACCGCCAACCGTTTGGCGGTGGAGCTGGATGGGGAAGGATATGCGACCCGTCGGGTGTATGACGCGAGTGGTCAATTGATCCAGCGCATTCGCTATGGCACGGCCTTGAATGTGGCCGCCAATGCCGATCTGGCGACGGTTTTGAGCAAGTTGCCGACGACACCGGACAGCCTGTTGGATGGGGTGGAGCGCTATGTGTACGACACAGCCGGTCGTCTGGCGATCACCATTGATGGGGCAGGCCGGGTACGACGCAGTGTGTACGATGGCATGAACCGCGTGGTGCGGACCATTCAGTATGCGAAGATTACTGCGGATGGGTTGAATCTGGACCATTATGGTAAACCAACGGCAGCTGATCGAGTCACCGATGTCATTTATGATGAGTCGGGCAAGGCGCGCTACACCATTGACCCGGAAGGCGTTGTCATTGAGCAGCGTTACGACTATCTGGGTCATGTCACACAGACAATCCGCCATCAACAACGTGTCGGCACCCGGCCTTACGATGCGATTGAGTTGAACATCAAGGATGCAAGGTCAAAAGACAATACGCTATTTGATCCGGCACAGGCTTTCTCCCGCACGCAAAACCCCAATGGCCCATGGCAGTATGGTTTCGCTGGAAAATTAGGCAATTTCACCCGATTTGAAATGCCTGAGCGTAATGGCCAAGGGTTTGACTTATGGCGACAAACCGCGACCACCCACCCATTCATTGCACATAACGATTCCGATCGGCGGATTACTTGGGGTAATTCCTGGCTGGATGCCAAGCAGATGAGCTTTCACCCAGGTGCTAGCGATAATGATCGTTTTTCGATCTTGCGTTTTGTGGCACCGGGCAAGGGCACTTATTCACTGAACGTACAGTTCCTCGCCAATGACCAGAATGGGACAACCTCCGATGCTTACGTGTTGTTGAACGGTAAGCAGTTATTCGGCAGCAATGTGACCCGTGAATTGAATCCGTCTACCGCCCAGATCATTGAACTGAATGAGGGGGATACCCTTGATTTTGCGGTAGGGGTTGGCCCGAACGGCAATTACAGTAGTGACTCAACGGGTATTACCTTGCAGTTGTGGCAGGGCAACCCGGCGTTGCTGGCGGGGCAGGGGGCAATCAACAGTGCTGCGGCATTATTTGCATTGACCCGGGATCTTCAGGCGTCGGCAGCATCCGTATCGGCTGATCGAACTCACCGGTTCCATGATGCAGCAGGCCGTGTGCGCTATGAGGTAGACCTGGAAGGGCGCGTTACCCACTACCGTTACGACGGTTTTGGCCGCCTTGCTGGCAGTATCGTGCATGCCGACCGGCTGCAGGATTCCGCACCGACGTTGGAAAAGCTGGAAGCCCGATTTGCCAATGCGGATAGCCAAGATCGCGTATCGCGTGTCATTTACGATGTGGCGGGTCGAGAGCAGTTCCGTATCGACACATTGGGTTACGTGGTAGAGACCCGCTACAACAACCAAGGCCAGCGAAGCGAACAGATTGCCTATGCCAAGGCTGTCAAGACGGATGGGGCCTTGGATGCCGCTGCCGTTATCAAGGCACTACAACTGGATGCTGCCGATCGTCATACGACCTATCGTTATGACGCGAGTGGGCGATTGAGTGAACAGACTACGTCAAACAAGACAGAACGTTTCACCTATAACGCTGCAGGTCTGCTTGCAACCCGAACCGATGGCCTGTCACACCAATGGCAACAGCGTTATGACCAGCGCGGCTTGCTGGTAGAAACCGGCAACGATGCGGGGGAATTGACCCGTTATGGCTACAACGCTGCGGGGTTACGTGAAAGCGTGACTGATGGCAACCAGCACACCGTACGCAGCCGTTATGATCAAGCTGGGCAATTGGTCGCGTCACTGGATGGAAAGGGTCAGGCAGAGCGCTATCAGTACGATGCGTTTGGCAACCGCATCGACACGATCGACCGCCTGGGGGCACGTACTCGTGTTGAATACGACAAGGGCAACCGTGTAACGCGCCAAATCAATGCAGATAACCATTTCAAGCTGAATCGGTACGATGACCGCGGTAATCTGGTCATGCAGCAGGTGGATCTGGGTATGGCGGCGAATCAGTCCACTCAGGTGATCAATGGCGGTTTTGAGGCAGTCTATGTCGGGAGCTATGCCTTTAACCCAACTGATCCTGCTTGGCGCTATGAAAACAATGCCGGTGTCGCCAGCTTATTGCTCCCGAATGTGCCAGGAGAAGGCAAGCAAGGTGCTTTCATCCAGGCAAACAGTGCCATCAGCCAGACTCTTGAACTGCGGCCTGGAGCATATTTACGTTTCAAGGCGTTCCAGCATCCACAAACCATCAAGGATCAACGCTTCCAAATACTGCTGAACGGTGTTCCGCAAGGGGAGCCGATTGTGCCGCCTTATGGAGAATATGGCGAGTTCGTGATCCCGCTGAATGTACCTGCCGATGGGAAATACACCATCACCATTCGTTCTACCTGGACCGATGTGCCAGGGCACATTTCCGCACAGGTGGATGATGTGCGGATTGACCAGCCAGCCGTTGCAACAACAGTCAACCGGTACGACAGATCAGGCCGATTGCTGGCGAGCGTGAACGCGGAAGGGGAGGTGACGAGTTACGAATACGATACCTTCGGCAACCGGGTGGCGAGCGTACGGCATGCAGAGCGGGTGGCGGTATCGGCAGACAGCCTGGCGACCTTGCCAACGGTGGATGCCGCCGATCAAGCGACCCGCTACGGCTACGACCGGGCCGGCCAGCTGACAAGCACCACCAATGCCCTCAACCAGGTCAGCCGCAACGAATACGACGGT
>NZ_SCOH01000108.1 GCF_005503445.1 Chitinivorax sp. B
TCGGCATTGGCATCGCCCAGTACATAGCGGGTGCTCGCTACCCAGCGGCCCAGCTCGATTTCCTTGCCTTTGCTCAGCCCAGCGGCGCCTTGTTGCCACAGCGTGGCCATCGCCTGCCCGTCGTCACGCTTGACCACGCTCAGCAGGTCCGACTTGCCATCCCCATCCAGGTCGCCGATCAGGTATTGCGCATCCGCTTGCCAGCGGCCCAACACCACGCTCGATCCTTCGCTGTAACCGGCACCGGTCGCCAGCCATTGCTTGGCCACCGCATCCCCATTGGCGTCATGACGGATTTCCAGTAGATCCTGCCGGCCATCGCCGTTGAAGTCGGCATCGTAGAACCGGCTGTCCTGCAGCAGGCTCAACGGCAGGCCCGGGTGGTGCAGGATCTGTTGGGTCTGGAAACGTTCGATTTCACCCAAGCCCGGGGTGGCATCGTAGATGCGGCTGCCGGTGACCCGGCCCAGTGCGTCGTACTGGGTTTCCTCAACCACGCCTTGCGGGTTGAGGGTGAACACCAGTCGGTCGTTGGCGTCATAGACATAGCGGGTGGTGGCACCGCTGGCGTCGATCTTGCGGGTCAGGTTGGACTGCGCGTCATACTCGAACTGGGTGATCAGTTTCAACCCAGCCGGGTCGATGATGGTGGCCTGTAGCCGACCCAGTGCATCGTAACGATGCTGGGTCACTTGGCTGGCCTGGCTGCCTTGTCCCTGGATGATCTTGACTTGTTTGCCGCGGCCGTCCCATTCGAAGCGGGTTTCCTGGCGGATACCGGCCGGGTCTTTGATGATGCGCCAGATCTGGCCCTTGCGGTCGTAGTCGGTCTGCAGCTGTCGGCCATCGGCATCGGTTTCGGTGATGCGCTGGCCAAAGGCGTCGTAATCGTAACGGGTGGTCAGCTTCAGTCCATCTGGGTCGACGGTCTTACTCAATACCCGGCCGACGCTGTCGTAGGCATAGCGGATGGCCTGGCCGGCGGCGTTGGTGTCCAGGGTCAGTTGCCCCAGCGGGTCGTACTGTTGGTGGCTGGCCTGGCCCAGGGCGTTGCTGACCCGGGTCAGTTGGCCATTGCGGTTGTACTGGAATTCGGTGAATTGGCCACTACCATCCTGAATGCGCAGGCTGTCACCATGGCGGTTGCTGCGGGTGATGGTGGTGATATTGCCCGGCAGGGTCTGGGTCAGTTGCCGCTGGCTGGGGTCATAGCGATAGCTGCTGACCTGGTCCAGGGCATTGGTGATCCGCACTGCCCGGTCCCAGGCGTCGTATTCGAAACGGGTCTTGCCACCCACCGGGTCGGTCTGGACCAGGATGCGACCCAAGCGGTCGTATTGGTAGTGGGTGGTGTGGCCATTGGCATCGGTGTGGCTGACGCGGCGGCCAAAGCCGTCGAAGCGGTCCTGGCTGACCAGGTTGAGGCCGCTCGGGTCCTGGTAACTGGCGATCCGGTGGCCTTGCGCATCATAGGCGTAGCGTTCGCTGACGGTCTGCTGGTCACCGAGGTCACGGGTGACGGACAGCACTTGGCCAAAGGCGTCATAGCTGTGTTGGGTGACATAGCCCAGCGCATCGGTGGTGGCTGCCAACAAGCCCGCGCTGGTATAACGGTAACGCACCAGGCGGTCGCGTTGCGGGTCGGCCAGGGTGCTCAGGCGGCGGCTCAGTTCGCCCTCCACCAGCCCGCCGTTGAGGCCGGTCAGGTTGAGGCGTTGCGCGTATTGCAGGCTTTCCTGCAGTTGCCCCAGGGTGTTGTAGCGGTTGACGCTGACTTCGCCACGGGCATTGATCACATGGGTTTGCCGACCGGCGGTATCGTAGTAGTACAGGGTGCGCTGCCCGTGGGCATCGGTTTCACTCAGGCGGCGGCCCGCCAGGTCATAACTGTAACGGGTGGCGTACTGGGTCCAGATCTGTTCGATTTCGGCCGGGGTGGTGGCGCTCAGCAGCCGCTGGCTGCCTTCGCCGTCCAGTTCCGCCAGCAGGCGGCCGGTGGCGTCGTAACGGCGGCTGAGCTGACGGCGGTCGTCGCTGTCCGCTGCCACTTCCTTGGCCAGCAGGTTACCGGCGGCGTCATAGCGGTAACGGGTGACGGTGCCTTCGGCATTGATGGTCTCGATCAGTCGGTCTTCACCATCATAACGATAGCGGGTCTGCCGGTCGTCACTGCTGGCGGTTGGACGCAGTTGTGCCAGCTCGGTCTGGCCGGCCTGGGCACGGTGTGCATAACGGGTTTCGCTGAGTTTGTTGCCCGCCAGGTCGTAGCGCCATTCAGTCAGGTAGCGTTCCGCATCCAATTGGGCGATCAATCGGCCCTGGCCATCGTAGTAGCGGTATTCTTGCAGGTCGTCGGCCTGCGGGGCCGGTAACAGTTCATTCAGCGGTTTGCCGGTACGCCACAGGCCATCTTGGGCCAGCAGGCTGGTGGCAATCGGTTGCGCATGACGGGTGGTCTGGAGCAGGCGACCTGCGCTGTCATAGTGGTGGCGGGTGGCAAAGCCGGCAGCATCGAAGCTGGCCAGCAGCAGGCCATCGGCGTCGTAGACGTAACGCTGGATACGGTCCTGGTGGGTGGCACCCGGCGAGGGGACCTCATTCAGGCGCACTTCGTCGTCGCTGGAGCGGACCGGACGCAGGCTGCTGGTGTCGATCGCTTGGGCATAGCGAATGCTGGCCAGTTTGCGGCCCGCGCCGTCATAGCGGTGTTCGGTGACTTGGCCGGCATTGTCGATTTCCTGCACCAGTTGTCCCGCCTGGTCATAGAGCCACCATTGGTGACGGTCGGCCGCGCTGAATTCGGAGAAGGCCATGCCCACCTGGGTGATGTCGACCAGCAGCGGTTTGCCGTCGCCATCCACCCATTCGCTGACCGGGGTACCGGCGGGGTTGGCAAAGGTGAGCTGGTGGTTGAGGCGGCCGGCGTGGTCATAGTAGTAGGCGGTCACTTGGCCGGCGCTGTCGACTTCGCCGTTCTTGCGGCCGGCTTCGTCATAGAAGAACCAGCGGTGTTGACCGGTGGCGTCTTCCACCACCCGCAGTTGCCCGGCCGTGTCGTAATAACGGCGTTCATGACCCAGGGCTTGGCCGTTGGCATCGGCCTGCACCACCTGCACCAGGTCGCCTTGCGCGTTGTAGTGACGGGTGGTGACCAGGCCATGGGCGGTTTCGATGCGGATCTGATGCGCTGCATCATCATAGCGGGTCCGGGTCAACGCGCCATTGGCGTCGCGGCTCAGCGTCAGGCGGCCCAGGCCGTCGTACACAAAGTCGCTGTAGAGGTCGGTGCTCCGTGGGTCGATCTGTTTCAGCAAGCGGCCGCTGGCGTCATACACATACTGGGTCCGGCTGGCGGTGGCCACCACCCCATTGCCAGCAGCATCGGTCGCCGCATAGCGGGTTTCGCTGGATAACTGGCCACGGAAGTCGTACGCGTAGTCGGTCCGCTCCAGGCTTTGCAAATTCTGTGCCGCTCCCCAGCTTTCCAGTTGGGTCAGGGTCGGGTCGGTCTCGGCGGCCAGGGCGGTCAGGTCATAGCCGGCAGCCCGGTAATGCAGGCTGCTCAGGCGTTGCCCTAAGGCGTTGTAGCGGTGTTCGATGACGCGGCCTTGTGCACTGAGGTCGAAGCGCAGGTGGCCCTGGGCGTCATAGACATAGCGATGCACGGCCGGCTGGCCGACTGCAGCC
>NZ_SCOH01000109.1 GCF_005503445.1 Chitinivorax sp. B
TTCCCGCTGACCATGGATGACCGGGCCCGCATTCGGGCGCGTAATGGCTTGCACCTGTTGAACCTGGAACAGTGCGATGTTGCCGTGGCCCCCACGCACTGGCAGAAGCAGGTACACCCACCGGCGTACCACGACAAAATCCAAGTCATTCATGAAGGCATTGATGTCCAACGACTGGGCCCCGATCCCGATGCCCGTTTCACCTTACCCAACGGCAAGGTGCTGAAACCGGGTGACCCGGTAGTGACCTATGTGGCGCGTAATCTGGAGCCCTACCGCGGCTTCCACGTGTTCATGCGCGCCTTGCCGCAGCTGCTCACCCAACATCCCACCTGTGACGTAGTGATTGTCGGTGGCGACGGTGTCAGCTATGGCAGCAAACCCAAGCATGCTGCAAATTGGAAAGAAACACTGCTGAAGGAAGTGTCGATTGATCTCAACCGCGTGCACTTCCTCGGCAAGCTTCCTTATGACCGCTACCGCACGCTGCTACAAGTGTCAGCCGCCCATGTCTACCTGACCTACCCGTTTGTGTTGAGCTGGTCGATGCTAGAGGCCATGGCAACCGGCTGCCTGGTGATCGGGTCGGACACGGCACCGGTTAGGGAAGTGCTGCAGCACGGTGTCAATGGGCTGACCGTGCCGTTTTTTGATCCCGATGCCATCGCCGCGCAGACCACCCGCGCCTTGAACCAGGCCCACACCCTGGCCCCGCTGCGGCAAGCCGCCCAAACCACGGCCCAGCGCTATGCGGTCGAAAACGGGCTGGCCGCGTATGCGCAACTGCTGGGCCAGTCGGCGAGTCGGAACACGGTGCCGCCGGCGCAGGTAGTTGGCGGTATGGACATGGGGTAATAGCATCATGCGACTTCACACAGACTTCACATGCTTTACCACCGATCAGACGACAATGCTGATTACTTACCACTTCCAAACTCGTAACTGGCAACCCACAGGAGAAAATGATGCCTTTCATCATTGAAAAGCTTGATGCAAATGACCCATCCTTGCAGCTGGATAAGAAATATCAATTCGCAAAAAACTTACATGAAGGTCACGTGCGCACACGTCTTGTCAATCAAGCTGACGATGTGACAATTTACGATATTGAATCAATGAGTTTATCTGGTTCCGAGATGGGATTCGAACCGGGAAGGCTCATTCTATTCCACCATGATGAATACGCCATTATTCACAGCTATATCCGTGAAGAAAAAGAAAACGGAGCAGATATACGATGCTAAATCATCATGGATATTGAAAAATCCCAAGGTTTTGATTTACCCAACGAGGACGTAGAACGACACATTGCAGAAGGTAATTCTTTCTATTCTGAATCAGAATACAAGTTAAAGTACGAAGTACGATTCGCATATTACAATTTAAAAAAAACGAAGGAACTGATGAATGAGTAACGTCACAGCAATGGTTGATGACATCATCAATGGCGCCCGCCATGTAACCGAATCTGAAGTCTTGGATATTATATCCAAGGCAAAGAATGAACGCACCTTACTGTCAGTAGATCGATTGAGCAATCTACACAATAAAGCATTCGTCGTTCACAATTACCTAACAACTGACAGCATTGCGCGATTACTTAGATTGCCAACACGCTAAAATTGTTAAAAACCAGTCAGATTAAAATTGCTTTACCACCGATCAGACAACAATGCTGATTACTTACCACTTCCAAACTCGTAACTAACAACCCACAGGAGAAAATGATGCCTTTCATATATGAAAAGCTTGATGCAAATGACCCATCCTTGCAGTTGGATGAGAAATATCAGTTCGCAAAAAACTTACATGAAGATCACGTGCGCACACGTCTTGTCAATAAAATTGACGATGTGACAATTTACGAAATTGAATCAATGAGTTTATCTGGCTCCGAGATGGGGTTCGAACCAGGAAGGCTCATTCTATTTCACCATGATGAGTATGCCATTATTCACAGCTATATCCGGGAGGAAAAAGAAGACGGGTTAAAAATACAACGCCACATCATTATGGATATCGAAAAATCTCCCGACTTTGATTTATCCAAAGAAGACATGGAAAAATATATTTCAGAAAGTAAATCTTTCTATTTGGAAGCAAGATACGAATTAAAGCGCGAAATACGATTCGCCTATTACAATTTAAAAAACAAAAACGAAGGAACTGATGAATGAGTAACGTCACAGCAATGGTTGATGACATCATCAACGGCAGCCGCCATGTCACTATGTCTGAAATTTTGGACATCATCTCCAAGGCAGAAGGTGAAGGCACCTTACTGTCAGTTGATCGATTGACCAATCTACTCAATAAAACGTCAGCCGTTCACAATTACCGAACAGCTGACAGCATTGCGCGATTACTTAGATTGCCAACACGCTAAAATTGTTAAAAACCAGTCAGATTAAAATTGCTTTGCCACCGATCAGGCAACAGTGCTGATTACTTACCACTTCCAAACTCGTAACTAACAACCCACAGGAGAAAATTATGCCTTTCATCATTGAAAAGCTTGATGCAAATGACCCAGCCTTGCAGTTTGATGAAAAATATCAATTCGCAAAAAACTTACATGAAGATCACGTGCACACACGCCTTGTCAATAATGCTGACGATGTAACAATTTACGATATTGAGTCAATGAGTTTATCTGGCTCTGAGATGGGATTTGAGCCAGGAAGGCTTATCCTATTCCACCATGATGAATACGCCATTATTCACAGCTATATCCGTGAAGAAAAAGAAAATGGAGCAGATATACGATGCTACATCATCATGGATATTGAACAATCTCCGGGTTTTGACTTATCCAAAGAGGACGTAGAACGACACATTGCAGAAGGTAAGTCTTTCTATTTAGAAGCAAGATACGAATTAAAGTACGAAATACGATTTACCTATTACAACTTAAGAAAAAATGAAGGAACTGATGAATGAGTAATGTAACAACAATAGTTGATGACATCATCAATGGCAGCCGCCATGTCACCATGTCTGAAATTTTGGACATCATAGCCAAGGCAGAGGGTGAAGGCACCTTACTGTCAGTTGATCGATTGACCAGCCTACTCAATAAAACGACCGCCGTTCACAATTACCTAACACCTGACAGCATTGCCGTACTTTACAGCGGAAAAGCACCCAATCCAGACGATGTCGCCAATTCTTTTGACATGCTTAAGGCGTTGAGGAAGGCAGACTCCAAGGTTGTCACAGTACCAGGCAGACAATTTGACGCTGCTAAATTAATGTATGACGACAGGTTCACTGAATATTTCAAAGCAGCAGTCAAAAAAGAAGGCCTAGATTGGGGGCGAGGCATACCTGAAACTGGCGGAATACACTGGCAACCCGTACTATCTTAATACTGCGCAAATTGCCACTGGTAGTGGCGCGCCGGGCGGTATCGCTATTCATAACAATGCTTTGCTGGAGATCTACAACCCCGACGTATACCCTACAGATATTACCCATTGATCAGGCCGGCATCATGCGACTTCACAAAGACTTCATACGGGGCACACCAGGGCGGGATCGAACTTTCATTTGGCATGGAAGTTAGGCTCGCGATGAATCGCCGAGTTGGGGAAAGCGCCCAAAACCCCCAGCTGATTTATGCTAAAAGCGTAATTTCACT
>NZ_SCOH01000110.1 GCF_005503445.1 Chitinivorax sp. B
CAGACCGATACTGACCTGGTCCTGCAATACGGCGACCGCCGCTACCGGGTGCGCGGCTGGAATCGGCCGCTCAACCCCGAAGCACTCAAGGTCAACGTCCTGGTGAGCCGGGCGACACCGGGCCAACTGGGTGACGGGCGCTTCCATGTCGATACCTTGGACCTGTACCAGGCCAAGGCCCGTGCCGCTTATGTGAAGCAGGCCGGCATCGAGCTGGGCGAGGCGGAAGACGTGCTCAAACACGACCTGGGCCGGGTGCTGTTGAAGCTGGAAGCGGTACAGGCCGAACGGCTGGATGCCGCCCTGGCCAAGGCCGACCCGACGCCGAGCATGGACGAGCTGGAACGCGCCGACGCGCTGGCCTTGCTGCGCGACCCACACTTGCTCGACCGCATCCTGGCCGACTTCGACAGCCTGGGCGTGGTGGGCGAGGAAACCAACAAGCTGGTGGGCTACCTGGCAGCTGTCTCGCGCCAGCTCGACAAACCGCTGGCCGTGCTCATTCAGTCCTCATCCGCCGCCGGCAAATCCAGTCTGATGGATGCGGTGCTGGCCTTGGTGCCGGACGAAGCCCAGGTGCGCTACTCGGCCATGACCGGCCAGAGCCTGTTCTATATGGGTGGCAGCCAACTCAAGCACAAGATCCTCGCCATTGCCGAAGAGGAAGGCGCGGCGCAGGCCAGCTATGCCCTCAAGCTGTTGCAGAGCGATGGCAGCGTCACCATGGCCAGCACCGGCAAGGATGCCGCCACCGGCATGCTCACCACCCATGAATACAAGGTCGAAGGCCCGGTGATGCTGTTCCTCACCACCACCGCCATCGACATCGACGAAGAGCTGCTGAACCGCTGTCTGGTGCTCACGGTGAACGAGAGCCGCGAGCAGACGCGGGCGATCCACGCCATCCAGCGCCGCCGCCAGACCCTCGAAGGCCTGCTGGCCGACGAAGACCACGACAGCATCGTCAGCCTGCACCGCAACGCGCAACGGCTGCTGCAACCCTTGAAGGTCGTGAACCCCTACGCCGACCGGCTCACCTTCCTGGACGACAAGACCCGCACCCGGCGCGACCATATGAAATACCTCGCGCTGATCAAGGCGATTGCCCTGCTGCACCAGTACCAGCGCGAGATCAAAACCCTTCAGCACCGGGGCAAGACCGTCGCTTACATCGAGGTTGAGCCGGCCGACATTGCCACCGCCAACCGGCTGGCGCATGAAGTGCTGGGCCGCACCCTGGACGAGTTGCCGCCGCAGACCCGCAAGCTGCTGACCCGCTTGCATGCGTGGGTCAAGGATGAATGCACCCGTCTATCGGTGAAACAGACCGACTACCGCTTCAGCCGCCGCCAGGTGCGCGAGCTGACCGGCTGGGGCGACACCCAGCTCAAAATCCATCTGGCCCGCCTGGCCGAGCTGGAATACCTGCTGATCCACCGCGCTAGCCGGGGCCAAGGGCACGACTACGAGCTGCTGTATGCCGGTGAAGGCGATGCCGGCAGCCGCTTCCTGATGGGCCTGGCCGACATTGCGCCCCTACCTGAAAACCCCACCCCCACTTACGACGAACAGCGGTCGGGGTTAAACCGCCAGCAGTCGGCCCCGGGTCGGGCAGCGGTCGGTAGCGAGTCGGCCCCTGGTCGCGGGCAGTGCCTATCGGTCCCATCGAGCATTGGCGCGACGGTTGAGTATGGCGACGAAGCCGAGGCCACCGAGGCGCATCAGGGGGTATCCCAGCCCAGCCGGTCATACCGTAGTGGTGTCCCGGCCTTCTCCTTCCTCCATGCGGGGACAAGCGCCGCCCACGCCGCCGGAGACTGACATGGCCCGCAAAGGCGAACGCCAAGCCAAGCCCCCGGTCGGCGACCTGCGTGACCCGGACAGCCTATACCACTACCTGCAGCGCTATCTCGCCTGGCTGGCCGAGCGCAATTACTCGCCGCGCACTACGGAAAGCCGCGAGGTCTATCTGCGCTACTTCATCGCTTGGTGCGACGAGCGCGGCGTGATCCGGCCACAGGACGTCACCAAGCCCATTCTGGAGCGCTACCAGCGCTACCTGTTCCTGCACCGCAAGCGGGACGGCCAACCGCTCAGCATCCGCAGCCAGCACACCCGTATCGTGCCGGTACGGGCCTGGTTCAAATGGCTGGCTCGGCAGAACCATATCCTCTACAACCCCGCCAGCGACCTGGAACTGCCCAAGCTGGAACACCGGCTACCGCGCCATGTGCTGAGCCAGCGCGAGGTCGAAACCGTGCTGGCCGTGCCCGACCTGGCGACCGTGACCGGCCTGCGCGACCGGGCCATGCTGGAAACCCTCTACAGCACCGGCATCCGCCGGCTGGAGCTGATCCACCTCAAGCTGGCCGACCTCGACTTCGAGCGCGGTACCCTGATCGTACGGCAGGGCAAGGGCCGCAAGGACCGCATGATCCCCATCGGCGAACGGGCGCTGGCCTGGATAGAAAAGTACCGCGACGACGTGCGGCCCGAGCTGGCCACCGGCAGCGACGACGGTACCCTGTTCCTCAGCCACCTTGGCGACGCCTTCGGCCCCAACCGGCTGACGCAACTGGTGCGCGACTATGTAGACGCCGCCCAACTCAGCAAGCGGGGCAGCTGCCACCTGTTCCGCCACACCATGGCGACCCTGATGCTGGAGAACGGCGCCGACCTGCGCTACATCCAGGCCATGCTGGGGCATGCCAAGCTCGACACCACGCAGATTTACACCCAGGTCAGCATCCGGGCCTTGAAGGCCATCCATACCGCCACCCATCCCGGCAAGCCGATCAAACCACGGCAGCAGAACGCGCTCGATGCGGCACTGGCCGAGCATGGCGACGCCCCGGCAGAAGCCCCGCCTGCCGTGGACCTGGCTGGCCTCTTGGCGGCGTTGGAGCAGGAAGCCCAGGAAGAAGAGGACAACTCATGACCCCCGCCAAGCGCCGCAAGCGCGTCATCACGCTACGCTTGCCCGACGAGTTCCTGGACGTGTGCGAAGCAGACGGCATTGACCCGGAAACCGTACTGCGCGGCTTCATCGCCGACCTCGCTGGCATCATGAACTGGCAGTCCAGCCCGCGCAGTGACGGCTACAGCAGCAACGGGTCGGACGAGCGCATGATGGCCCGCGACTACTACGAGCGGGTAGGCTATCCGTGGTGGAATCGTTGAGGCGGATCGACAGTGAGCAAGAAGGGAGGCGCAGGCCTCCCTTTTATCCATGTTTAGGTATAATCTCGGCATGCCGACAATAAGACCATTGAGCTGGGTAGGCTCAGCCAAGAAAGACCTGGCCGCGATGCCGGAAGACGTACAGGACACCTTCGGCTACGCCTTGCATCTGGCCCAGGCGGGCAGCAAGCACAGCCAGGCCAAGCCGCTGAAAGGCTTCAAGGGGGCCGGTGTGCTGGAAGTGGTGGAAGACCATCAGGGCGACACCTACCGTGCCGTCTACACGGTGCGCTACGCCACGGCGGTGTATGTGCTGCATTGCTTCCAGAAGAAATCGACCAGCGGCATCGCCACGCCCAAGCCCGACATGGACTTGATCGAGGCCCGCTTGAAAGCGGTAGCCGCCCGTGAAAAGGAGTAAGGATATGA
>NZ_SCOH01000111.1 GCF_005503445.1 Chitinivorax sp. B
ACCGCCTGCAATTGATTGCGAATCTCCGCACCGGCCTTCACCTGCTTGGCCGGCAGGCTGTAACCCAGGGTGCGGTTGGCGTAGCCGAGCTGGAAGCGGGCGATCAGTTCGGGGTGATCCAGCCCGCGCGCCTTGAGGTAGGCCAAGGCTTCCGGGCTTTGCTTGAGGGTGTCGTGGTAGTAGGTCAGGACGCGGCGCAGCAACACTTGACGTTCAGCCTCGGGCAACTCGCCTGCGGCGGGCTGGGCAACTAAAGGGGAAGTCGGCAGCAGCGGTGCCGGCACGGTCACACCCAGCTCAGCCCGCAGCCTCTCCACCGCGTGGCGGAAACTCACCTTGTCGTGCTGCATCACCCAGTCAATCGGCCCACCGGCCGCACCGCAGCCAAAGCAGTGGAACAGGTTCTTGTTCGGGGTGACGATCAGGCTGGGCGTGCTGTCTGCATGGAAGGGGCAGCGGCAAGCGTAGTCCTTACCCTGCTTGGTCAGCACGATGCCGGCCGACTCGATCAGGCGTACGAGCGAGACGTCGGCCTTGAGTCGTTCGATTTCTGCGTCTGGGATGCGCGCCATAGACGACTTCCTTCCTGTGTCGGATATACATCCAATTGCTAAACATTCTACGGTACGGCACACTATACACACGATGTATATTCGTCAAGCAGGAGGATTCCATGCACCTCTCACCATTCGTAGACTCGTCCCATCACTTTGGGACGACCTCGATGGGCAAGCGTATTCAATCTGCCGAGCAAGCCAGTTCAGCCAGCGATTTCGGTGAGCGTTTGGCTGCTTTACGCAAGGCGGCGGGATTCACACAGGTTGAGCTGGCTGCCGAGCTGGGTATCTCTCAGCGCATGGTGGCCTACTACGAGAGTCCGCAGGCCGCGCCACCCGCCAATCTGTTGCCAAGCATCGCCACGGTGCTGGGGGTCTCTATCGACGAACTCTTCGGCCGCAGTGCCAAGCGCCGCCTGGTCAAGCAGGATGGCGATAGCCGACTACGCCGTCGGCTGCTGGCGATTGAGAAGCTGGAACCCGCTGAGAAGCGTCAGGTACTGCAATTGCTGGATGCGTTTATCGAGCGCGGGCAACTGAAGCGCCAAGCCGAAGAGAGCAACGCATAGGGTCACGTCGGCCCTTGCCTCAACCACACAAGCGGCAGCTAAAACAGCAGCCCCCTGAACCCCACGCACTGCCTGGGGTTGAGGGGGCTTTTTTGCGGCTATCTACCTAATCAGCCAAGCAGTTCAACCCGCAGGCAGTACACCCGCCGGAATACGCCGCAAAGCCTTGTACCGCCTGGCTTGGCGGGCGGTTTTACGGGGGTAGCGTAATACCGGTAACGCGGATGCGGAATAACGCTGGAAGCCAGCAGTGGCGCGGGTTGGCGGGGCAACCGGGAGGTTGCGTGGTGTGTGACAGTAATGAAGGGGCGCGGGTCTCCCGCACAATCCGGCCAAAGCCTTGATCCAGCAGGGGTTTGAGCAAGTGGCGGGATTTTACGCGGGCGACTGTCCCATAGGACGACGTAGGACGGGCATAGAACGCATATAGGACGGATATAGAACGCACCTAGGGAAGCTCTGAACGAATCGAGTTTTCAACCGCCGCAGCGGGCCCCGGGGAACCCGGTGCTTGGAGGGTAGTGGGTAAGTCATTGATCCTTTGTTGTTTTAGCCCACCCCCTCTGCCCCCGCTGCTGCGGGGGAACCGCGCTTTTCGCGCGTTGGGTGATTCGTTCAGAGGTTCCCTAGAACGGACTACGAACAGAGATAGAACAGCATGGGCGGTAAAAAGCCGCCTCCGAATCAACGGGGCGGCTTCTTTTCACATTAGCGGCTCATGCTCCAGTTGTGAACCGAAATGCCAGAAATAAGTTGATCTGGCGCCTCTTCCAAGGGCAACTCCTCCGCATAGAAGGCTACACCGATTACAGCACTTTCCTCAGTCGGGTAGTGCATTTCGTCGCCCTCGTCATACTCCAATGGATAATGCTGCTGAGCCATTGAAAGCGGGCTTCCAACCTTAACATCCCCCCAAAGAGCTCCAGCGTACTCATTGGAAATAAATATATTAAACAGCACACCCTCAGCACTGAAATTCAACTCGATCATTCCATTGCCAAAGTACAGCACTTCTTCGCCATTTTCGCGTACATAAGCAAGCCAGCCCGACTCCGAGCGAATGGCTTCATAAAGCGGAATCCCGCTGCTTGTTTGCCATTCGCTCAGGCTACAAATGCTTGACTTGACCTCGTTGATAGAGGCTCCCAGATCAAATCCCGCAGCACTTTTTCCAGGAACAATCTCTGCACAGTCATTAACCATCTCAATCAACCTTAATCCATTTTCCGTTTTGATAGACGATGCGCTGTCCTTGCGCATCAAAGAAGGTTGAGCCTTGCTTTATCGTCCTCGGATTGTAATTGCTTGGGTCAATTACCTTAATCTCGGAGCGATCACGCATGATGAACTTGTAATAGGCACCTTCATGAACTCCGCCACCAGGATGCATTTGAACTGAGGCAATATTCGGGTGCCCTTCCAGGTCAAAGAACTGTGCTTTACCAGAAGTGCCAGCCTTGGGTGGGCGCATGGCACCATCGAATCCGCGCAACCTGTAGTGAGTTAGCAAATCCCTGCCGCTAAGCCCCCAAATATTGTCTGGCTTGGAAAGGTCAATATATTTGGGTATGCCCGCTTGCTCGGCCAAGTTCCACTTCAATAGCTCAGGATTGCCACCATAACGTCCACTGTTTGGAACATCACAGCACGCCGATGCACCTTGTCGTACCGATGCGCTCCAAACCCAGTCACCACGCGCCTTACAGCACGTTCATACCCCGCATTTCCGCCAGTTTATCTGAGATACCCCCTGACGCGGGTTTTGGTCGTCAGGCCAATACCACGTGGGTATGGCCCAAGCTGCGTCGGCTGGCTTTCTTCACCACGATTTCTACGTCGCGGCCCAGTCGGTTCAGGCATTCCATCATCTTGGCCTGGCTGATGCCCCGAAACTTGCCGCGCAGCATTTCGGAGAGCTTGGGCTGGGGCATGCCCAGCAGCTCGGCCGCCCGTTGCTGGGTCAGGTGCCGGCTCTTGATGATCTGGGCGATCTGGTGCGCCAGTTCGGCCTTCACCAGCATTTCGTCGGCATCGGGCCGGCCCAGGTCGGCATAAGGGTTGTCGCTGCCTTGTTCGATGGCGATGTCGTCGATGATCTCTACGGGGTTCATATCCTTACTCCTTTTCACGGGCGGCTACCGCTTTCAAGCGGGCCTCGATCAAGTCCATGTCGGGCTTGGGCGTGGCGATGCCGCTGGTCGATTTCTTCTGGAAGCAATG
>NZ_SCOH01000112.1 GCF_005503445.1 Chitinivorax sp. B
CGGCCAACTCACCAGCTATGGCTATGACAGCGACCAGCGGCTGAGCGAAGTGGAACTGCCCGGCAGCAGCCTGCGCTACCAGTACGACCACCAGGGTAACCGCATCAGCCAAAGCCTGAACGGCCAGACCACCCACTGGCTGGTGGATGCCAACCGGGACCATGCGCAGGTGCTGGAAGAACAGGATGCCACCGGCCAGACCACGCATTACAGCCATGGCGACGACCTGCTGAGCCAACAGCGTGGCGACGACGTCCGCTACTTCCTCTATGATGCGCTGGGCAGTACCCGTGGCCTGACCGACGCGCAGGGCAACCTCACCGACCAGTACCAGTACGATGCCTGGGGGCAGACCCGCCAGCATGACGGGACCAGCCAGACGGCGTATCAGTTCGCCGGTGAGCAGTGGGATACCAATCTGGGTTGGATCTATCTGCGGGCACGCTACCTGGACCCGGTGACGGGGCGGTTTGTTTCAGTTGATCCTTTTAATGGCTATGATACGAAGCCAAGTTCATTGCACGACTACCTGTATGCTGATAATGACCCAGTCGTGAATTTGGATCCAAGCGGTAGAGAAACTATTGCCGGTTTAATGACCGGAACAAGCAATGCCCTTGCAATTTCTAATGCAAGAATTCGTTCTGAATTCAAGAAAGGGGCTCGTGCAGGATGGAGGGCCGCACAAGAAGCTGGGCGACTTGCTGAAACAAAGGTAAAGCAGATTGTTCAGCAGTGTTTGAAAATGAATAGGTTTCTACCTGGAAGAATAGGTAAAACTCGTAAATCATTTGATGCAGTTTTTGAATTTGAGGCAGATATATATCGAGTTGAAGCAAAAAATAAGCTTCCTCCTGTAGGTAGTGCAGCACTAAGGCGTTTGGGCAATCAACTTGAAGCAGCACAGAATGCGGGTCAACTGCCACACGCAATTGCATTTGGCCAAACTTTTACAAGGCAGCGTTTGGCCGAAGTGAGGAAGTATTTCGATAAGCGCGGCATAGAGACAGCAAGTATAGATTTTATAGGTGGTTTTGCTACTTTTGCTGGATGGCTTGAAGAAGTTTATGATGTGACTTGTGATTAATTACGAATGCCATGGCCATGAAAAAGATATTTAAGGATTATGCTCGAACTAGAATTGCTGAGGAAATAAAACGTAGGTTTCCCGAGTTCAAGAAGGTTAAGGTATCTCAGGATCAAGGTAATTATTGGATGGGATCCATTGTTTATCGATGGGTGGTTGATTGCGATTTGCATTGCTTTTTACATCATTTCTTTGATAATGATGGCAAGAATGAGATGGGCATTCTAGTACTTTGGTCAAAGCTGGCACGCTACCCGATTTTGGCGTCGCCAGAATTGGCTATTCGCACATTTAATGAAAGAAAAATGGGCATCGCCGGCTTGGACGACCTTCAAGAGGTTGAGATTAATATGGTGCTTCTGAGTGATTTGGAGGGGGTTATTCCCATTTCAGACCCACCAGAGAAAGAGAAAATGCTATCAGCTGTGAGTAAGCCGGATAATTTTCATAGGATTTGGGGGAGTGGCTTTCCACATTTTAATGAGTCTTGGGTTAATGATCCTGTTTTTCATAATTGGGATTATTTGTTGACGTTTGAGGATCGTGAGCCAACTGCTGAAGAGGTAGGCGGTGCGGTTGAGCCGAATGTAATTAAGCTTGTTGATTATATAGAGAAAAGTGCCGTGCCGTATCTGAGGAAATTTTCTGGCCGAGTACATCTTGCTAAATGAAAACTTAACCAATACCCGCATGGGTTAGTTGTGACTATTTGAATAGTGGGGCGTAATTGGACAAACAGTATAGAAAATTTCTTGATAAAATTTTCCCTAAAGAAATGACAGCACGATTTCCACAATTTGAACAATATAAAGGCGATAAGGCTGAGTTTGAAATGTTTCGGGCTGGCACTAAAGCTTACCGACATAAATTATTAGAGCAAGCTTACTGCTATTTACTTACGTCACCAGGAGAGCGCACGGAAACTGATTACTTTGTTAGATTGGGATGGGGATTTGGAGATAAAATCACCGAAACCAACTACCTGGAGCAAATTAGAGCTTTAGATGATATTCCTGATCCTTCCGAGAAATTTGAAACGGGGTTTTGGACATTAGGTGAGATTGAGAGAAAGCAAGCGCACAGTATCGAATCAATCCCTGCACGATCTCGACTGTCTTCCAATCCCGACATGGTTACTGACGACCAGATCGAACAGGCCGTCAAGGCATCGGTATTGGATGTGATGGATCGTTTGGCAGTGCAGATCCCGTTGTTTGAAGACAAGATATTGCAAGCCGCTGCCCGTCGGCAATCGTGATGGTTGCGTGTAAGAGGGTAGGTAAATAGCTAAATGCTGGTATGAACAGACCAACTGCCCGATGGCCGCAGCCGCCGTTTTTTCATTGATAATTGGTTGCGATTATGAGTGGGAATAAAGTCTTTACAAGATTTATGAGTGGGGCATGGAAGGTTTTTAAAGAAAAATACTCTTTCATGGAAAAGCTGAAGGAACCATTTTGTGCTGCAGTTCCGAAGAGCTCTAGTTTCTATTTAGGAATTTCGCCTAAGTATAAAAAGCATGTGTTTGTTAATTTTCAAGCATCAAATAAGCCATGGCGAGTTGGAGAGTTGGAGAGTTTACAATTAATGTTCATATCTCTTCAAAGTATGAGCCGACTAGTAATTTTGAAGTATGGAAGGAAGATTATGATGTTTTTTCAGATGGTTACTATAGGCTCCCAGTGGCACTTGGGGAGGATAAATGGTGGTGTTTGAACCCGACTTCATTGGAATCAACCTTATCATATTGGAGGCCAAGCTCGTACGAGTCGGAGGAAGTTATCATCAACGAGGCGATTGATGATGTTTGCTTGATGCTGGAGAATGGGCTGTTTAAAAAAGCAGGTTTTATCGAGTAATTAATGTGTTACGTTGAAACATGCAAAGTGGTGTTGTACCGGGTTGAATAAGACAATTTGCAGGTCGGACCCTTCGCCAGCAATTCGACGCACGTAACCGGCTGACCTTGCAGCGACTGCCGGACGGTCGTTACCTTCCGGTACCACCTCCAAGTTGCAGGTGGCGGATGCCGGCAGCCTGATGGTGAGAGGCGGGCAGCTGTTCGATGTCGACGGCAATGTGTTCGACCCCACCGGCTTCACGCTCACC
>NZ_SCOH01000113.1 GCF_005503445.1 Chitinivorax sp. B
CCCGCCATCCGTCCACACCGCCTTGGCGTAGTCGGTCTGTTGGCTGCGGTTGCCTTGGGCGTCGTATTGGTACTCGGTGAGGTAGCCTTCCGGGTCGATGCGGGCACTGACCCGGCCCATGCCGTCGTACAGGGTGAAGCTGCGCTGGTCGTCGGCGTGCGCGGCGGGCATCAGCGCCGCCAGGTCACCGCTGGCGCGGGCTGCCGGCTGGCTCGGGTTGGCATACCGGATCGTCAGGGTTTCCCGGCCGGCGGCATCGTAGCGGGTTTCGGTGAGGTAGCCTTCACCATCCAGTACCCCCACCAGCTGGCCGTCGGCGTCGTACAGGCGGCGGGTGACGCGGTCGTTGGCGGCATCGGCGGTCGGCTGGATCGCGGCCTTGTTCGGGGTGTCACCCAGCAGGCTCGACAAGGTCTGCTGGTCGGCCAGCTTCAGGGGCGTGGCATAACGCAGGGTGGCCACCACCCGGCTGGCGCCGTCATAGCGGGTGTCGGTGACCAAGCCGTCGGCATCCACCGTCTGGCTGAGCCGTCCGGCTGCATCATAACTTTGCCAGCTGTGTCGGTCACGGCTGTCATCGATGACCGGACGCGGCAGGCTGCTTGGGTCCAGGCTACCCAACAACAGTGCCGTGGCCTGGCCGTTCTTGAGCAGTTGTTCCAGTTGCGCGGCGCTGAGGGCGTTGGCATAGCGGATGGTATGCGTCAGCTGGTTGGCCTGGTTATAGCGGTATTCGGTGAGGAAGCCGCGGCCATCAATGGTGCCGAGCAGGCGGCCCAGTGTGTCGTACAGGGTCAGTTCGGTGGCTTGCCCAGTGGCATCCAGCGTCGCCCGCCGCCGGCCCAAGGCATCATAACGGTGGCGGGTGGTGCCGGCGTCCTGTACCCCATCCAGGCTTTGCATCACGCTCTGCAGCTCGCCGGTCGGCGCATAGCTGGACACGGTCCGCAGCCCACGCGCATCGGTGACAATCACTTTGCCACCGGCATCGTCATAGACGGTGCTGTGCTGGGCTAACTGGGTGTCGGTTTTACCATCCAGGCTACGTTCGAATTCGGTCTTGCTCAATAACCGGTCCAGCCCGTCATAGCGGTATTGGATGACGCGACGGCCACTGAGCTCGGTCAGCAACCGGCCTTGTGGGTCATAGCTGCGGCTGGTGGCGTGCTGTTGGCCATCGGCCACGCCCTTGCCCTGGGCATCGACCGTGGCAAAGCGGGTGGTGGTGGCGAGCTGGCCACGGAAGTCGTAGTCGTAGCCGGTCAGTTCGACCTGTCGCGCATCTTGTTTGGCGACCCAGGCACTGAGCTGGGCGTCGCTGAGTACCGCGTCCTCGGCCAGTCCGCTCAGGTCATAGTGGGCGGCAACATAGTCGCGTTCACTGCGACGCAGTCCCGCTTCATAGCGGTATTCGGTGACCCGCCCGGCAGCGCTGATGGTGAAGCGCAGGTGCTGCTGGGCATCGTACACCAGCCGGCGGGTCAGGCCGCCACTGGCGGCTTGTGGGCCGGCACCGTCCGGGTCGGCCACGCGGTAGACGGTTTCGCTGAGCAACTGGTTGGCGGCGTCAAAGCGACGGCGTACGGTGTTGCCAGCGTGGTCGCGCTGCAAGGTCAGGTTGCCGCGCGCGTCGTAGTCATAGCTGATGCTACGCTGCTCGCCATCGGTGCTCTGTAACAGCTTGCCGTCGGCGGTGTACTGGTAGCTCAGGCGCTGGCTGACCACGCCCTGGGCGCTGTTGGCGCTGCGGGTCAGCCGCTGCAGCCGGCCGGCTGCGTCGTAGCTGAGGCTGGTCTCGCCGCCCGGGGCGTCCAGATTGTTCTGCGGCTTGCTGCCCTGATAACTGACGATGCGGGTGGTCTGGCTGGCCAGGTCGTAGTGGTAGTCGGTGACCCGATGCAGCGCCGGATCGGTGTGCAGCTCGGTCAGCTTGACCAGCCGCACGCTGCTGTCGGACAGGGTCTGGTAATCGAAACGCAGCGCGCTGCCATCGCTTTGCGTGACGGTCTGGAGACGGTTGCTGTTGCCGTCGTAGGTGTAAGTGGTGGTGTAGTTGACTGCGTCGGTGGCGAGATCAGGGGTCAGGTCAACACTGACTTTGTTCAGGCGGTGCTGGGTATCGTAGCTGTAGCGGGTGCGGCTGAGGGTCTTGCCGTCGCTGGTGGTGAGGCGCAACTGTTGCAGGTTGTTGCCGGTGTAATCCAGCCACAGCGCTTCGCCACTGCTGTGTTGGACGCTGCTCAGCAGGGTGCCGTTGTAAGTGAAGCTCAGCTGGTTGCCATCGCTGTCGGCCTGTTGCTGCAAGCGGCCCAGGCCGGTCTGCCAGTTGTAGCGCTCACTGACCTGGCTGCTGCCATCACGCCATGTCCATTGTTGCGTGCCGGCCTCGAAGCTGAGGGTGTCGTCAGCGCCACTCGGGTCGCGGTAGACATACAGCTTGCGCGCCGCGTCAAACCCGTACACCGCCACCGAGCCATCGGCCTCGGTGCGTTCGATGCTGCTGCCGGCCGCATTCAGCGTACCTTTCAGGTTGGCCAACTGCCGGTAGAAGCCGATTCGCCAGTTGTCATTATTGTCATGATCGAACTGGCCCTGGCTGTTGTAGGTGCGTAATGCACCGATGCCCAGGCCCTTGCCCAGCAGTAGCTCGTCGCGGTGTTGCAGCAGCAGGTTACCGTTGCTGGCATTGACGTAGACCGCTTCCCCGCCCCGGCCCACCTCCGCATTGCCCAGACCACCTTGCTTACCCAGACTGGCCAACGAACTGCCCAGCAATCCCAACCCATTTCCACTGACTACGGCTACCATATTCGATCACATCCCAACGCATGACTATTGTTACGGCGACTGCTGACTGCGGTCGTACCTGTTCATCGCAATATATCCAGTCGAGCATGGCGGATGTATAGGGCAACCTGCAGAAAAAGTGAAAATAATCATAAGTAGATATGCACAATCAGAAATAAACCCACCACCCACGCCTCCAGCAGCATTGGCATTCCTGATTGGTAACAAAACCTTAGCAATCCACATGGCGGAGATGTGCATGCCGATTTGGCAATGTAGGCATTGAAATTATTTTTG
>NZ_SCOH01000114.1 GCF_005503445.1 Chitinivorax sp. B
TAACGTCGCGGGACGGGCAATCGGCTTGGCATGCCGGGTCAGCCCGACCAGCCGGCCGAGGCTGTCATACTGGTTGACGGTGACGTAACCCAGTGCATCCAACTGGTAACGCGCCCGGTTGGCCTGGTCATAGACGGTGAAGCGACTGCGGTCCTGCGCCGCATCGGCTTTCAGCAGCGCTTTCAGGCTGGTTTCATCGGTCCAGCTGTTGGCCACCGGTTGGGCATAGTCGGTGACCTGGATCACATTGCCCGCCGCGTCATAGACCCGCTCGCTGACCTGGCCCAGCGCATCCACGCTGAAGCGCAGCCGTTGTTGGGCGTCGTACAGGCTGCGGGCTCGGCGGTCTTGGGCAGAATCCGCTTTGAGGAGCGCGGTCAGATCGGTTTGATCCAGGCTACCACCCGCCTGGAAGGTGGCACGCCATTCCGTCTTCCATTGGCTGATGCTGGTGGTACTGGGCGGGGTCGACGCCGTACCATTGAAGAACATTTGCGTGTTGTAGGACCATGCCCCGCTGTAGGCTGCATACTGCGTATGACTGAACGCGCCCGGCGCCTGCCGGTGGCTGCCTTTTTCGTAAACGTACACCGTCGCATGATCGGCAGCGAGCTCTTGCTCGATGATGTAGGTCGTCTGTTCCTTGACCTTCCCCAGCGGGGTCTTTTTACCTTGCCGGCCCCGATATTCTTCGGCAATCAAGGTGCCATCATTGCTGATGCCCACTTCCAGCATCATCCAGCTGTCGGTCTGCCAGGGCTCGCCATTGGAGGCCCCGACATGCAGGTAGCGCCCGGCATGGGTCCCCAGGGTGACTTCGCGGTAAATGGACACCGGATGCGTGGCATCGACGGGCTGTCGCTGACTCTCGGCATAAGGCGCAAAATGCTTGGTGTCTGGCCCGGTCTTGAGCTGGATCCGGTCCCCATTCCACACCGCCTGATCCGTCGGCGCCCCCCGCGACGCAACAATGAACTGGTCTTTGTTGCTGCGTAGATCGACACTGGCGACCACGGCGCTTGACAGCGGCGTGGCATGGCGGGTGGTTTCCACGACATTGCCAAAGCTGTCATAGCGCTTGGCCGTCACGACACCCAGGCTATCCATACTGGCGATGAGGCGGCCCGCCGCATCATACACCCGCCGTTCCTGCTGGGTGGTGGCGGCCGTCTGGCCATGGGCGATGACCGGTTTGATCAGCGCCTGCACGTCTTCGGCAGTCAGCACCGCACCGGGCTGGAAGGCGACCGTCTGCTGGATCTGCCATTCGTTGATCACGGTGGTACTGGGTTTGCTAGTGGCGGTGCCATCAAAGAACAGCTGGACGTGATACGACAAGGCCCCGCTATACGGGACGGTCTGTTCGTACTTGAGCGTGGCACTGCCCTGCCGGGTCGTGCCTTTCTCATAGACATAGAGGAGGTTGCGACCGGCGGTGAGTTCCTGCTCGACGATGTAGGTGGCGTTTTCTCGAACCTGGCCGATGACGGTTTTGGTCCCCTGCTTGCCGCGATAGGCCTCGGCCATGACCGCCCCGTTGGCCATGATCTGCACTTGCAGCATATTCCAGGCATCGGTCTGCCAGGGCTCCCCGTTGGAGGCGCCGATATGCAGGTAGCGGCCGTCATGGCTGCCCAGTGTGATCTCGCGATAGATGTTGACCGAATGGGCGGTATCCACCCGCATCATCCCGAGTTGATGGGTCTGCAGGCTGACATCCTTGGTGTCCGGACCACTTTGCAATTGCAATTGGTCACCTTGCCAGCTCACCTTGCCATTGGCGGTACTGGCCGCCGGCAACAGGAAACGATCCTTGTTGTGGTGCAGGTTGATCGGGGTCAACGCCGTGCTGGAGATCGGCGTGGCGTAGCGGGTGGTGTCCAGCACATTGCCCAGCCCATCCAGGCGGCGGGTGGTCAGATAGCCGGCCGCATCGATCGTGCCGACCTCACGCCCCGCCGCATCGTAGAGCTGGTGGACCGACTGATGGCCGGTGGTGGTGCCATTGCTGGCCGCCTCGGCCGTGGCGTTGACCAGGGCTCGCAGCTCGTTGGCCGAATAGGGCGCCCCAGCCTGGTAACGCAGTTGTTGCTGAATATGCCACTGCGCCACGGTGGTGGTACTGGGTGGGGTGGTGGCGCTGCCCTGGTACTGGCGCTGGCCGATGTAGGACTGCGCCCCCTGGTAGGTCGCGGTCTGTACGTAGCGGAAGCTGGTGCTACTGTCGCGGGCGGTTCCCTTTTCGTAGACGTACAGTGTGGCACGATCTGCCGCGATCTCCTGTTCGATGAGGTAGGTGGCCTGCTCACGCAGCTTGCCCAGCGTGGTCACGGTCACCTGCTTGCCGCGGCAGTCTTCCGCCAGCAAGGTGCCATCGTTCATGAGGCGGGCCTGCAACATGATCCAGCCATCGGTCTGCCAGCCCGCGCCGTTGTCGGTGCCGACATACAGCACTCGCCCCGCATGCGTACCCAGGGTGAGTTCACGGGTGATGACCGCAGTATGGGTGGCATCGACCGGCACCACCGGCACGTACTGGGTTTGCACGGTGAGGTCCTTGGTGTCCTGCCCGCTCTGCAATTGCAGTTGTCCCCCCTGCCAGCTGACCTTGCCGGCCGTCACCCCGCTGGTCGGTAGCGAATAGCTGGCCTGGTTGCGCTGCAAGGTGGCCAAGGACACTGTCGCCTCGGCCAGCGGGGTGGCATAGCGCACGCTGCTGACGCGATTGCCCAGCGCATCATAACGGTGCTCGGTCAGGTAACCCTGGCGGTCGATGCTGGCAGTCAGGCGGCCGGCCGGGTCGTACAGCGAACGCTGGCTGAGGTCCTGCCCAGCGTTGGGTTGCAAGCGGGCCCGCACCTCGTTCAGGGTGGGTCGGTCCTGGGCCAGCGTGATCGGGGTGGCATAACGGGTGCTGCGGGTCACTTGCCCGACTGCGTCATACTCAGTCTGTTCCACCGCCCCCAGCGCATCAATACTGAACACCCGGCGGTTGGCGGCGTCGTAGACGTAACGCGTGACCTGCTGGTTGGCATCGGT
>NZ_SCOH01000115.1 GCF_005503445.1 Chitinivorax sp. B
AGCTCGCCATAGGTCAGCGACTGCCCCCGGTACCGTACCGCGACGGCTGCCGGTGTCGCCGCCGCCTGGGCTTCGATCAGTTCATGTACGCACTGGCCTTGCGGATAGGCACGTTGGGTCTGGTTCCACTCCGTCACTTCATGCGCACGTGCCGCATCGCTTTGCAGCGGTAGGCTGGTAAGTAATCTATCCGGCTGTGCCAATGCCGCCTGCAGCAGTATGGCAAAATGGTCGCTCAGCTGAACAATGGTCTCGTGCCGGAACAGGTCACTGCTGTATTCCCAGCTCAGATCCAGTGACGCTGCTTCTTCACTGACGTTGAGCGTCAGGTCGAACTGTGATGTCGTCTGCTCAGGGTCGACGAAATCGATCTGTAAGGTGTTGAGCTCAATAGCCTTACTACTATTATTCTGTAGCGACAGCATCACTTGGAACAATGGGCTGTAGGCCAGTGACCGTTGCGGCTTGAGCACTTCGACCAGTCGGTCGAACGGCAATTGCTGATGTGCATAGGCATCAAGCAGGGTCGTTCTACTTTGTGCCAGGAGCGATGCAAAGCTCTCTTGTCCGGACAGATCCGCACGAAGTACCAGGGTATTGACGAAAAAGCCGATCAGATTGGCAACATCCAACTGTTCTCGATTGGCAATCGGTGTACCGATGACAATGTCGGTTTCACCGCTGTAGCGCGACAATAGTGCCGCAAACACCGCGTGCAGCCCCATGAACAGCGTGGCGCCATCACGTTGGCAAGCGGCACGCAAGGCAGCCGTTGTGTCGGCATCGATTCGACTGCGATGGATACGCCCGACAAATCGCTGTTGGGATGGGCGCGGAAAATCAAGCGGCAAGTTGTGGGCATCCGGCAGATCGGCCAACTGCCTGGACCAATAGGCCAACTGGGCATCAATGTGTGCGAGTTGTTCTGGTTGCCGTTGCCATGCCGCGTAATCGCCATATTGAATCGGCAATGGGGGTAAGCTCGGTTCGTGCCCGGCTGTCAAAGCTGCATACGCGGCGCAGCATTCCTCCACCAGAATGGCTTCGGACCAACCATCGGCTGCAATGTGATGAACCACCAGTGCCAGCAGATACTGACGAGACGTCAGACGCAACATGCATGCGCGAAATGGCAGGTCATGCGCCAGATCGAATGGCTGCGCCACCAGCGATTCCACCACGGCTTGCCATTCGGATGCTTGTTCACTCACTTCTCGTATCTGCAACAGCGGCAATGGCAGCTTGGCCAACGGTTGCTGCCAGATTCGATCGCCGTCCTGATGATAGGTACTGCGCAGTACTTGGTGTCGATCCAGTACATGACGCAGTGCGGCTTCAAGCGCAGTGATATCCAACTCACCGTCAATCTTCAGCAAAGTGGTCATGTGGTAGTGCAGGCTGCCCCCTTCCATCTGATCCAGCACCCAAAGACGCTGCTGGGCAAACGACAGGGGGGCCGCCTGATCCGCTGGTCGCGACTGCATCGGCACCACGGCCGTGCTGGTGGTCGGGGTACGCTCCAGCACACTCGCCAGCTGTGACAGCGTCTGTGCTTCAAACACCGTGGCCACCGGCAGTTCGAGGTCGGCACGTCGCCGCAGTTGGGCCACCAGTTTCATCGCCAGCAACGAATGGCCGCCGATCGCAAAGAAGTTGTCCTGCGCCGACACCGGTTGCGCCAGTCCCAGCATCTCCTGCCAGATCGAGGCCAGCAGTTGTTCCATCGCCGTCACCGGCGCCACGAACTGCCCTTCTCCTCCAAAGTCCGGGGCTGGCAGGGCTTTGCGGTCCAGCTTGCCATTGCCAGTCACCGGCAGGGCTGCCAGCTGGACGAAGGCGGTCGGGATCATGTAGTCCGGCAGGTGCTCACGCAGCACCTCCCGCCAGTGGGCAGGTCGGGGTTCGCCTTCACACACCACATAGGCCACCAGCCGCAGGTCGGTGACGCTCAGGGCATGGGCAACCACCAGCGCATCACGGATGCCGTCGCTGCGCCGCAACTGGGTCTCGATCTCGCCGAGTTCGATCCGGAAGCCACGGATCTTCACCTGGTGGTCAGCCCGACCCACCAGTTCGACCACACCATCTGCCCGGAACCGGGCGATGTCGCCGGTCCGGTACAGCTTGGCGCCCGCCCGCGTGCTGAACGGGTCGTCGATGAATTTGTCGGCGGTCAGGTCCGGTCGGTTCAGGTAGCCCCGGGCCACGCCCGGGCCACCGATGCACAGTTCTCCCGCCACCCCCAACGGAACTGGCTGCAAGGCGCTGTCCAGCAGGTAGATCCGGCTCTGGGCGAACGGTCGTCCGATCGGGACCATGCCGCTCCAGCTTTCACCGGCCGGGGCTTCGTAATAGGTGCTGTCGATGGTGGCTTCGGTCACCCCATAGGTGTTGATCAGCCGGACCTGCTCGCCGCACACCTGCCGCAACAGCGCATGGTCGGTTGCATACCAGCTGTCCGAGCCCACGATCACCAGTCGCAGACGGTCCAGATGCTGGCCCTGTTCCTGCACCCAACCCGCCAGTTCCCGCAGCACCGCCGGGACGAATTCTGCCGCGGTGATGCGCTGTTGTTGCAGGTAGTCATGCAGTTGGGCCGGGTCCAGCAGCACCGGTCGTGGGCAGATCACCAGGGTGTTGCCGGTGGCCAGGGTGCGCAGCAGGTCGCCGGCGTACACGTCGAAGTTGGCATTCGCCATCTGCAGCCAGCGGTCCTGACCCGGCTGCAGTTGGTATACCGCCTGCCAGGCATCGGCAATCGCCATCAGGCTGTGATGGGCGATCAGTACCCCTTTCGGTTTGCCGGTGGTGCCTGAGGTGAAGGTGGCGTAGGCCAGTTGGGTCGGCTGCAGGGTCACCGCCGGGGGGTTGTCAGGCAGGCTGGGGTCAGCCAGGATGGCTTCGATCCCGATCAGCTGGCTGCCCGTGCCCGCCAAGGATGCGTGGTGGGCGGCATCCACCACCAGCCACGCCACCGCCGCCTCGCTGAGGATGTCGGCTACCCGGGCCGGCGG
>NZ_SCOH01000116.1 GCF_005503445.1 Chitinivorax sp. B
TTTTTATTTTTGAAATAGACTGCTAAAGAGGAGATCTACACGCGTAAGATCGTCGGCAGCGTCAGATGTGTATAATGGACAGGGCATTTGCCAGCTCTGGCAAATGCGTTGACATTGCCTCCGCCGGAACGGCCAATGGGGTCAAAGTTCAACAATGGGCATGTAACAACACGGCAGCACAGCAATTCGATATCTCCGCCATCAGCAATGGCATTTATCGCCTGAGCAACGCAAACAGCAGTAAAGTGTGGGATGTCAGTGACCGCAAAACCACTCCTGGTACCCTCCTGGTACAGTGGGTCGAGAACGGCGGGCAGCATCAGCAGTTTGTGTTCAAGAAACAGGCAGATGGCTACCAGATCAAAGCGGTACATAGCGGCTTATGTGTGGAGGCCAATGGCACAACTGACGGCACACAACTGGTTCAGAACAATTGCCACGGCCAAGCCAGCCAGCGCTTCCTCCTGACCCATACCGCCAGCCCGGCATCCAAACCCGGCCCAAATGGCCGCATTGGCAATACCCTGTGTGTCAATTCAGACGGCCCCAATGGCAAAGATGCCTATACGCTGCTCCGTAACCAATTAGGCAACGACACCGTAGAAGCACCCGACAACGCCCACAATCCGCCGATTCCCCACATCAAGGAAGCCAGCGACAATCAGGTGGGTACCCATTTCGTATTCTTGGCACACGAACCCATCGATGGCGACCGGGATAACAACCAGGCAGATCGTTCCCGTATTGAGGTCAAAGTCGGCCCTGGTTCTGCAGACTGGTTGAAGGCCAAAAACGGCAGCACCTTTACCTATACCTGGCGCTTCAAGATCGACCCGGCAATGAAGTTTTCCAACCGATTTACCCACCTGCACCAGATCAAGGCCAAAGGCGGAAGTGACGGCACCCCCATCATTACCCTGACTGGGCGGGCCGGCAACCCAAATGACTGGCTGGAATTGCAGCATGTCGATGACGCAGACAAAACCACCAAAATCAAACGTGTCAGCATGATTGGCATCAAGGGTATCTGGCTGGATGTGACCGAACAGATCACCTATGGGGAACGCGGCAGCTATGCGGTAACCGTCAAGAAACCCGATGGCAGCACCATCATGCAAACTGGCAAGCTATCGTTACCAATGTGGCGAACCGGCGCAGAATATGTGCGCCCCAAATGGGGCATCTATCGTGGCCATTCCGACATGTTGAATCAAACTGAAGACCAGGTCAGGTTCGCTAATTTCGGAATAACAGCGGGTAACAAACCCGACAGCAACTGCCGCTAAATCCCACACCATAACCGCCAGCCGATTGCTCCTGGCTCGATGTGATCATCAGCCAGGCTCTGCGGCGCTCAGGGTGTCGCCCAGCCAGAGGTGATCCTGGGTCGGGCTTTGCGTGGCCGGGTCGGCGTGTTCCGCCAGCAGGTGGCCGGCCTCGTCGTAGACGAACTGGATCGGATTGCCATAGCTGGTCTTGATCGCCAGTTGCCCTTGGTTTTGTAACAGAGGGCACGGTCATGGGCATTATCGCCCATGACTACAATGCAGCAAGCAATCACTTGCAAACTGATTACTACTTAATATGAAGAGATGAGTTACACCACCCGTCTAAAAAGTCCAAGACTTCTAAGATTACATCTTCTTCTAAATCGCTTGACCCCTTTCGAAGTGATTCAAGTTCATTACGAATCACCTCCTTACTCACACCTTTACTAATTTGTCCTTCGATTAAGGTACGAAGGCAAAGAGCTGGATTTACTGCATCCATTGCATAACTTAGATCTCGACGTAGTTCACTCATTGCCCAATTCTCCATTTCTGCCTGGTACTCCCAATAGCCTGTTGGTAGAGATCAAACGGCATCAGTGCAGTTGGTTCAACAAAACCATGCCCCATGCGGGATTCTTTGGGTCAGACCGGCGTTACAGACCACCAAGACGGTACTGGAGAGATTGATTTTAACGCGCACTGCCGACCATTTCAGTCGGCAGGCCGGCAACTAAAACAAGCAAGCCCGGCTAGGACGGGCAAGGGGGATGACTTTATCTCAAGTTCGCTAACGGGGCTGAACCAGCCTGACCGGTTCACCCTGAAGGACTAGGTCTGAACCGGCCGCGGCCAGCCGCACAAGACTGGCCGGCGATAGATCAATCACTCTGATAATCATCCAAAAGGCTTCCCCTGGCAAAACTCGGGGATTTCCTTTGGTTGCTTAATCAAACTTAATCAATGGTTTGCGTCACAGCATTCGAGCACGGCAGCGATATTTAAAACTTGCATTTCAACAAAGGCAACATTGATTAGCTTAGTAGCTAAGGCGACTTTCATAAGAACCTCTGGCAGCAGATTTGCCGAAATTGGATTCAATGGCACCGCGATAGGTTCATAGGCGTGAGTAAATTCGCTCGCTGTGCGATGCACGTCGCACCAGTCGTATACGAATAATCCACGCTGTGCCATTTCGACGAAATCGTCAGGCCGTTTCATCTTAACAAGAAGGCGAACATCAGAAACTTGAGGTAACGCACACACCATTTCCTCAATATTTTCGATAGAAACTGATGCGCTACTCAATACAGACTTAGGGATCGGTCCGATACCACCTGTAACAAATGCTCCAAGATGCCCGTTACGATCAGTCGCCAGCCAAACACAATCAAGCCCATTAGGATAGGTCTGCATAGTCATCCTCTCAGGGCGGGATCGAACTTGCCAATGGCATCCTAAACTATGGCTTTCGCATGCCTAGCATGTGAGCTTTTGTGTAGGGCAAGCACATTTTTACCAGTGAAAGTACGCTTTTAGCATAAATCAGCTGGGGGTTTTGGGCGCTTTCCCCAACTCGGCGATTCATCGCGAGCCTAACTTCCATGCCAAATGAAAGTTCGATCCCGCCCTGCCCTGAAC
>NZ_SCOH01000117.1 GCF_005503445.1 Chitinivorax sp. B
TGCGGCTTCGCGGACGTCAACCCACTTGGGTCGATCAAGTTGATTGGATCACCATCCACATAGGCATACGGGTTCAAGCCCCCGGCCAAACCTGACGGATCACGCTGCGTAAAGCGCCCGATACTCGGGTCGTACCATCTGGCCCGGTAGTACACCAGCCCCGCCACATCCGGCTCGCGACCGGTGTAGCCGTACTGCGGAATATCGCCTTGCCCATTGAGCCGGTTGCCCCACGCATCGAAGCGCTGCCAGGCCGTCAGTTGACCCTGGCCATTGCTCAGCCCGACGATACTGCCCAAGCCATCGCCATGATAGGTCTGCGTGCCTTGCGCGGTAATGCGCAGCAGCGGGTCGTCGGTGGCCCCGCCATGCACGGTGCGCCATAGCGGCGTCTGATACTGGCCGGTTTGATAACCGGCGATGATATCGTCGCCCAGGTAGTGGTAATCCTGGCCGCCGGCGCCATCGCTGCGGCCGATGCGCTTGCCGTCGGCGTCGTAACGGTAGCTGCCCAGCAGGGTGCCCGCTGCGCTGTCCAGGTTGATCCGGGTCAGCTGCTGCAGGCTGTTGTACTGGAAGGCATGCTTAACTGTGCCGACCGTCTTCAGGGTCAGGTTGCCGTTGGGGTCGTACTGGAAGCTGGCCAGCACGTCGCCGCTGGCGGCGGTTATCCGCCAAAATCAACGACTCTGACCCCAACGATTTTTCCACGCTGTTCAGCAGGCCGCCAGCACTGTAGGCGTAGCGCAGTTTCAGGCCACGACTGTCCTGTTGGCGGATCAGGCGATGGGTGAGGCCGTCGTAGACATAGTCTGTGGTCAATTGCTGGTTGCGGGCCTGGGTGACTTGGCCCAGTGCGTTGTAGCGGTATTGGAGGGTGTCGTCGGCACTGCTCTTCTTGTCCAGCAGGTGGCCGCTCAGCCAACTGAATCAACCACTCTGACCCCAACGATTTTTAATGGGTGACCCCAACGATTTGCGGTGGTTGATCGGCTGCTGGCGGCCGTTATCCGCCGAAATCAATCGCTCTGACCCCAACGATTGAAGATAAAAGCCATCTCCTACCTTACACAGCTTATTACCTACATTTTAAAAATTATCACCGCCATCAATTAATGACAAAGGCGTGAATTTTGACAGGACAACCAAAGTTTCTATCATTCTCTAATAGCAGAAAGAAATTCTTCGAAAGTTTTAGCAACCTCATATACTGCGCACGGCGATTCATTCATATCCAAAAAGACAACATTATTAGAACCACACTCTATGCAAAATATACTACCTCCGGAATCAGAAGCAATTGGAAGTAAAGGAATATCAAATTCAAATTCATTTAACAATTGAATATTCCAATCTATATTGCTAGTTTCGTATTTTCTATCGATACCAAAAAAAACTTTAACGTCCGTTGGGCTATCTTCCATGCCAGGTATGTCAATCGAACAAAATTCAGGAGTGCCGCCATTGAATTTTAAAAGGAATGCCCTATACTCCTCAGGAAATATTACGTTGAACTTTTTTTCTATATCCACAACCTCAGAGTCAATTATCGTCCTACCGTGATTTCCTATTTCTATCATGACTATTTCCTCCCAAGTTTAAATCCACCGGTATGACCAGTAAGAGAATGTATCCGACTCGGAACAAGTTGCATTGTTGTTCCATCTTGATGATGATGCCAAGTGTAATTTTCCGGAGTTGATTTTAGCCCAGCTAATTTATTTGCAGCTGCAAAATCCCCTCTCCGAGTTCCCGTCAGTTCAATTTTAACCGTTGCTTTTGTTACACTTGAGAAATCAGGAAAGCCATCTGCATCAAATGGAATGCCAGTTTTGGGATGCTTGCCACCCGCCAAATGCCCATTCTATTTCGAGGCGGGAGCGAACCATTTAGAATAAAGTATTCAACCACTCTGACTCCAGCAATTCTATAGCGGTAGTTGGCGCCCCCTTAATCATCAACTGTCAAGTGACTTTAGATATATCTCTACCGCTAGTCTCATATCCTCTGTAAATGCATGACAATCAAATTCCTTCGGAATTTTCACATCCAATTTGTTCACTTTCTCTAAGAGATACCGACATATCACTCTAATCATATGGGTTTCTTCTAACCCATTAAAGACAATTGGATCAAATGACAGAGCTAAACTAATGTATTTAACAGTTTCTCCACAAATCCAATCTTTGTAGCGGCCAACTTTGTTATTTGGCTTATAGAACTTCTCATTCTCAACTGGATCAGAGTCAACGGCAATCGCGACTAAAGTAACTTGATCGATATCCGCACCATATTTCTTGTCCTTAAAGAATGCCTGCAGAACAGACTCGATGAGAGTAACTGCATCACCTAATTTATGACCCAGCTCTTCCCCTGAAATACATGTGAATTTAATTATCATAAACAATCACTTGAAAATCCTGTTTCCAGGAGGCAAAGTGCCATTAGCTATAAAATATTCAATCAACCGCAGCTTCTCTTGAGCCAGCACCTCATAATGTGTACCAGTTGATTGAACCAACATTCGTAAGCCAAGCGCGTTCAGGGCTGTAGCAGAGTAACGCCCGGCAGGATCAGAAGTTGTACCATATTTCCAAATATCGCCTGCATTCAAATAGGCGACCCCATTCCTTACATCGGGAAAGGCGCCTGCAACTCTTGCAACCAATGCATACTGAGTCTCTGACGGTGAGGTTGATGTATTAGCCTTATTTACCAGGCGCTCCAACTGGTTCCAAGCCTTATCCAGCTGCTCACCGGCGCTGTGCATCGCATTGCCTGCTGCTGCACCAACCCCAGCCCCTAGCGCAACCCCCCCGGCTACGATAGCAGGATTTGCGGGAGCGCAACCACCTATAGTCGCGTAGTCACATCCGCCTGCAGCAACAAAGCCCAGTGCCCCGCC
>NZ_SCOH01000118.1 GCF_005503445.1 Chitinivorax sp. B
GTGCTGTCTGCATGGAAGGGGCAGCGGCAGGCGTAGTCCTTGCCCTGCTTGGTCAGCACGATGCCGGCCGACTCGATCAGGCGTACGAGCGAGACGTCGGCCTTGAGTCGTTCGATTTCTGCGTCTGGGATGCGGGCCATGGCCTGTTTGCCTCTAAAATGCGTCAAGTCGCAATATGGGCATAATTATGGTGTCTAGTGTGCTACCATTGTCAAGTCTATCCATATCTCAGGGGATACCATGATGAGCATCGCTACCCACTGGCTCATCACCATGCAACTCGCAACCAGACTGATTCAGCTACGCAAGCAGAAGGGCCTGTCACAGCAGGCGCTAGCCGATGCGGTGGGTTTGCACGTGACGCAGATCAAGCGCTACGAATCGGGAGCTACTCAGCCCTCATTGGAGGCGCTGAAGAAGATCGCTCTCACCTTCGGTGTTTCAACCGACTCGCTGCTGTTCGATGAGGCCGAGCGCGGCCCCAGCGATGAGCTGCGCTTGCAGTTCGAGGCGGTCAGCCATCTACCGCCCGAAGAACAGCGCGTCGTGCGCGAGGTGCTGGAGAGCCTGATCATCAAGTACCAGGTACGGCGCTGGGATTCGCAGCGGACGGCGGCGCAGTAAACCCAAGCGGCTAAAACAGAAGCCCCCTGAACCCCATGCACTGCCTGGGGTTGAGGGGGCTTTTTTGCGGCTATCTACCAACCAACAACAACAACGGCCAGCCTTTAAGGGGCTGGCCGTTTTCGTATCCACTGGGCTGCGGGCTGCCTGCCTGATTCGCCTTCCCGGATGTTGTCACCGTTGAACTACCGCAGTAGCAGCGCGATCGCACCACCCCCCGGATGTTGTCACTTTTGGGGAGGACCCGCACTAGCTGGGCAGGCCGTGCTCAATCGCCAGCAACTGCCGCTCCACCGCGTGGCCGCCGTGGGCGGTGTCGAGCAGGGTGAGCGGGGCCGCGCCCAGCAGGCGGTGCGGGTGGGCCAGCCAGGCGCCTGCGCGTGCAGGGTCGCCGAAGGCTTGCGCCGCATGGTGGGCGATGCGGGCCAGGCGCAGCAGGCGTTCGCTGGCGGCGGGGTCGAATTGGCCGGCAGCACGGAGGCGGCGGGTCAGCGTGGCCGGGCTGAGGCCGAGCGCCGGGGCCAAGTCGGTAGTGGTCAGGCCAAGTTGGCCGACCAGGGTGGCAGCCTCGCCGACCAGGAGGCCGGCGCGGAGGGCGGCGATCTGCTCGGCGGGTGGAGCTGCCAGTAAGTTGTCCAGGGCCGTGCTCATGGCTGGACTGCCTTCTGGGTAGCCGGGCGCTTGGCCAGTTCCTTGTCGGCGTAGGCGTTGGCGTCGCCGCCCAGGGTGGCGGGGAAACGGATGTCGCCTTTGGCGTGATGCTCGACCACGTAGCGGATGGCCAGCAGTTCGCGCAGTACGGCGTCGAGCGCGGGGGCGCTATAGGCCTCGCGCAGCCGTTCCACGCCCTTTTGCATTTCATCGGCCGCCAGGCCCTTGGCAATCAGGTACATGCAGTAGTCCGACAGGTTCATGCGCCGCTCGCCGGCCCATTGCTGCAACTGGGCCTTGGTGGCGGGGTCGGCGTAGATCGAGATGGGGGTGGATTTGCGCATGGGCGGGCGGGGTTCGGGTTGACGGTGAATGTCACTATAGAACCGCTTAGAACCTGGCGCTGTAAGCCTGTTTATTGCACTAGCGAATTTACGGTAAAGGCATAGTGACATTCACGGCTAAGCCAGCTGCGGCGCGGGTTTCAGGCCAACCGGCAGGTTGCGTGGTGTGTGATGGAAACACAGGGGCGCGGGTCTCCCGCAGAATCCGGCCAAAGCCTTGATACAGCGAGGGTTTGCGCAAGTGGCGGGATTTTACGCGGGCGACTGTCCCATAGGACGACGTAGGACGGGCATAGAACGCATATAGGACGGATATAGAACGCACCTAGAACGGACTGCGAACGGGGGTAGAACAGCGCGGGCAGTAAAAAGCCGCCTCCGAACCAACGGGGCGGCTTTGTGGTGTTACGTAGTTGAAGCGGTGAACGTTGGACCTCGCAAGCTCGGCACCAACCTACCGTTCTAAGCCGCCCGCAGCCTGTCGTCTTCTTCAGCAGTCTGGCAAAGCTTGTCAATAAAGTCTGCCAAACCGTTGTCAGCGCTGATTTCAGTCCGAATTTCGGAGAGCAATCTATAGAACTCTTTAAACTCCGCCGGGCTCAATTCATCGGCGCAAATCATGTCCATACCAAACTCATCCGTCGATTGAAGGAGTTTTCTGGCGACATCAGAATTGTTTGCTTGTTTCCGAAGCGCATCAGCTATCCATTCGAAATCAATCGTTCTGACGTCAAGTGATTTATCGACGGCAATGACTACTGTTCCGGCCATGTTAGCGCACCAAATAGATTATTTTTTGCTGCGAGCTCAAAGGCAGCGTATCGACAAAATCGAATAGCTTTTGAGAATTCGCAGTGGTCAAAAATCGGGTATCAAATGGCATCAAGTCCACGCCATCCGGCTTTGCCAGCTTGTTCGCAAACGATTCCGAAAATTTCGGGAAAGTTTTGTCAAAGTGGGTGTTGAGCATTTCCGCCTTCGCGAAACTATCTGGCGTGAGCTTTAGGTCCATTCGCGCCCCAGCGAAAGGGCCCGAGTCAACGATAAAGTCCGCGCTGGTACCAGCTGGCGCACGAACAAGTGAGCCACCTAGGTAGTTTTCCATTTCTGCTGCAACACCAGCCTCACCCGGCCTAAATTTGCCAACGTCACCATCCAAGGCGTTCAAGCGACGCTGTGCGGCAAGGCTAACCGGGTCACGGGCAATAAGTGCCGTGGGACCAGATCCATTCAGTCCAATACCGCCCGCCCTGTTTGGAAC
>NZ_SCOH01000119.1 GCF_005503445.1 Chitinivorax sp. B
CATTGGCATAGCCCGCCCAGCCGTAGCCCTCCCAATACTTCAGCAATTGATCGGGTAACTTACCGCGATAGCGGTCAATGCTGGATTGCGGTACCCATTGCCGCCCAAATGCTGGGCCAAATTTCTTCAGGAAGTATTCGATGTCTTCATCCATCGGTAGGCAATCAGATGTCGCTCAGATCCGAGTCCGGAAACTCGATGACCTGCAAGGGCTCCAACTGAGCCAGGAACACCAGATACTCGATGATGCTGACCTTTTGGAGTTTCTCGACCGTGTTCGGGCAGCCCAGTGCCAAGGCTGGGACAAAGCCATATACTTCGGAAGAATCCAGGCGGCCGAGTCGGGCTAGTGCGCGGTCGAACAGGGGCTGTTTGTTTTGATCAAACCAATCCATCGACTTGGGATCGCTACTACTTAGCCAGTATTTGACGACAATATCGCTCTGACCAGACAGCATTTGTTCCAAATACACGTGATTTGAAAAAGCGGATGAACAAACTGGGCTGACTTTCAGTGACGGACCTGTTTTTTCTCCCCAAAGATATAGGTCACCAAACGCATCGCGTGCAACCACATGGAACGCATCCTGCTCCTTGAAGGCCGTATCACCAATCCACGCTTCCAATACTGGTTCGTATTCCTGGGGATTCACCAGCCAGAAACGGCCATTGGCATAGCCCGCCCAGCCGTAGCCCTCCCAATACTTCAGCAATTGATCGGGTAACTTACCGCGATAGCGGTCAATGCTGGATTGCGGTACCCATTGCCGGCCAAATGCTGGGCCAAACTTCTTCAGGAAGTATTCGATATCTTCATCCATCGGCAGGCAATCAGATGTCGCTCAGATCCGTGTCCGGAAACTCGATGATTTGCAGGGGTTCCAGTTGGGCCAGGAACACCAGATGCTCGACGATGCTGACCTTTTGTAGCTTTTCCACGGTATTGGGACAGCCTAATGCCAATGCAGGGACAAATCCATACATTTGCGTCGAATCCAACCGGCCCAACCTTGCAAGGGCTCTGTCAAACAACGGTTGCTGATTGATATCAAAAAAACCCATCGTATCGGGAGCTTGCGAGGCAAACCAGAATTTGACAACTCGATCAGCATCACCAGATTGCATCATTTCCAAATAAGTATTGTTCGGGTATGCGCTGCTATCCAGCGGACTGATCAGTAAAGATGGGCCAGTTTTTTCACCCCAAAAGTACATACTTCCGAAAGCATCTCGGGCAAATACATGGTAAGCATCCTGTTCCATGAACGGTGTCTCGCCAATCCAGGCTTCCAACACGGGTTCATATTCCTGAGGATTCACCAGCCAAAAGCCCCCTTTAGCATAACCAGCCCAGCCATAGCCTTCCCAATACTTCAGTAACTGATCAGGTAACTTACCGCGATAGCGGTCAATGCTGGATTGTGCTACCCATTGGCGCAGAAATGCTGGGCCGAAATCTTCCAGGAACAACTCGATAAATTCATCCATTTCGTCGCAATCAGATGTCGCTTAGATCCGTGTCTGGAAACTCGATGACCTGCAAGGGTTCCAACTGGGCCAGGAACACCAGATGCTCGATGATGCTGATCTTTTGTAGCTTCTCGATGGTGTTCGGGCAGCCCAGTGCCAAGGCGGGGACATAGCCGTACATTTCGGTGGAATCCAGGCGGCCGAGCCGGGCTAGGGCGCGGTCGAATAACGGGCGCTTGTCTTGATCGCTAAAATCCATTAAATCGGAATCTATAGACGCAAACCAAAATCTGATTGCTCGGTCAGCCTCGCCGATCTGCATATCGGCTAAATAAATTTTATCCGTGCAAGCCAGCGCAGTTAGCGGACTGATTGTAAGAGACGGCCCAGTTTTTTCTCCCCACAAATACAATTGACCAAAAGCGGTACGTGCGAAGACATGAAATGCATCCAGTTCCATGAAAGGTGTATCACCTATCCAAGCCTCCAGCACCGGCTCGTATTCCTGGGGATTCACCAGCCAGAAGCAGCCATTAGCATAACCGGCCCAGCCGTAGCCTTCCCAATACTTCAGCAACTGATCGGGTAAATTGCCGCGATAGCGGTCAATACTGGATTGTGGTACCCATTGGCGTGCGAAAGCCGGTCCAAACTTGTTGAGAAAAAAGTCGAAATATTCATCAGCCATGGGATAGTCCTTACATGCACCGTTTCAGTGTGGCGTTCATTTTTGTTGTGGATCGAGCTTGAGATGGAATGCTTTTTGCCGCATCCTCGAGTGCATGTACTCGAAACCGACCTTTATTTCCGTCCCAATCTGGGTGCCGTCTGCCTAATGACTTTCCCCATTGCGCTCCGATGGATTTGTTGACCTTAGCATCACCAAAGTCGGAAATTTTATCCTTTCCACCCGAATACATGTCCGGGTTGTGCAAGGCCGCTAAGGTTTCCATTTTCGTAGCTACTATTGCAATCGCGTCCCTCTCAGCGGCAGCAGGACTTAGCCCCTTACGCATCAGTGACTGCTTTGAATCCTGCATCAATTTTTCCTGATAAAGCCTACGAGCCACTTCCGCTTTTTGAGGATCAGCTGTCCGCCCAAACTTCTCATACAACTCCCGCCCCTTCAGGAATTCATCCACCGTCAAATCATTCAAGCCATCCTGCTGGCCCTTCAATTGCCGGTCGAACTCGTTGAGCTTGTGGCGGGGCATGCGGT
>NZ_SCOH01000120.1 GCF_005503445.1 Chitinivorax sp. B
GAAATCGTCAGTTCGGTGCAGCGAGTCAACGACATCATCAGTGAAATCTCGGCGGCCAGCCATGAACAGAGTGACGGCATCGAGCAGGTGAACAAAGCCGTGACACAAATGGATGAAGGTACACAGCAAAATGCAGCCCTGGTCGAACAGGCGGCAGCGAATGCTGAAAGTCTGGAAGAGCAGGCCAGGCAGCTGTTGGATGCAGTGATGATTTTCCGTATGGATACTGATGTTGAGCACAGGGCACAACAGGGGATTCGCATGCCAGTCCCGCCCAAATTGCCGAAAGTTGCCGGTAATCGCATGAGACCTGGCATCAAGCCGACGACCAAGTCAGCTCACACACCCAAGATGCTGCCTGCTGTCGCTGACTCAGAGGATGGTACCTGGAAGGAATTTTAGTTCGGAATGATGCAGAACAAATTCATGATGCAATGACCGGTTCATCGACTGCCTGGTCAAGTCAGGGCTGTCAGAGACATGTTAATACATATTGGGCCGGCGTTCTGTTACTGCTGATGTTGAATGAAGCGGTAGTTTGAATGGTCTGGCGGGCTGAGCGGCTCGCGATACGTGTAGTCACCCCGACGGAGGATTTATGCGAGTCAATATGCCAGTAACGCAGGTGGAAGTACCACTGCGTGAAGATACCATGATTGTATCCAAGACCGATCTGAAGGGTCGGATCACCTATATCAACAAAGATTTTGTCGATGTCAGCGGATTCTCCGAAAAAGAATTGATTGGTGAACCGCATAACATCGTCCGTCATCCAGACATGCCTTCAGAAGCCTACGCCGATTTGTGGGCCACGTTGAAGGCTGGCCGTCCCTGGACGGGGATGGTAAAGAACCGTTGCAAGAATGGTGATTATTACTGGGTACAAGCAAATGCCACCCCCATTTATGAAAGTGGGCAGGTGGTTGGCTTTATGTCGGTACGTGTCAAACCAACCCGTGACCAAGTCAATGCGGCTGAAGAGGTTTATCGGCGATTCAGAGAGAAACAGGCTGCTGGTATGGAAATTCACCAGGGGCAAGCAGTGAAACGGAGTTGGTTCCAAAAGTTGAACGATATCAGCTTGCGCTCGCGGTTAGTGGGGGCATTTGCAGCAGTATTGGCCTTGATGGTCGTACTCGGGACTGATGCATTGTATGAGTTGGATGAGAGCCGGCAATCCATCAGCAAACTGTATCAGGGGCGCGTAGTTCCATTGCAGATTCTGGGGGAAATAGCTCAGGCAATAGGTGATGGACGGGGAGGTTTGTTGGATTCACTGAATGCCGCATCAAGGGCGGCACAGACCAAAGCTGCGTTCAAAGCCGACACCGCCAAGATCATGGCTAATCTGGCTAATGCAGAGAAGCGGTGGAAGGAATATCAAGAACGTGTTTACACTGATAAGCATCGAAAGTTGATTGAGCAGTTTGATAAGTCCTTCACGCAACTGGTACAACAGGGCTTCGTACCGCTGGTTGCTACGTTGGAGAATGGCAAACTCAGTGAAGCCGAGCAATTGGCATCCAAGTTGCCGGCATTGACTGAACAAGCCGGACTTGCACAAAAGGCGTTGCATGATTTTCAGGTTGAAGCAGGTCAACAGCAGGCCGACGAGGCGGAGGCATCTTTCCATACTGTCCGAATCAAGTTGTTGTTAATTGTATTTACAGGTGTGGCGCTGGCCATAGTACTCAGTACCTGGATATTGAAAACGACGGTCAAGCCACTCAATCGGGCCATTGATATATTCCGCGAATTGGCTAGTGGTAACTTCCGTAACAGCATTGATATTTCAAGAAACGATGAAATAGGTCGCACGCTGCAAGGCCTGCAAGGGTTACAGGTCAGGCTAGGTTTCGAGATGATGGAAACCAAGCGTATGTCGGAAGAAAACACTCGCATCAAGGTAGGCTTGGATAATGTCACTACCAACGTGATGATTGCTGATGCTAACTACAACATCATTTATCTGAACAAATCGATTGCTCAGATGTTGGGCATGGCGGAAGCCGATATTCGGCAATCGTTGCCGAATTTCAGCGTTGCCAACTTGCTTGGAACCAATATCGATGTCTTCCATAAGAATCCATCGCATCAACGCAATATGCTTGCCGGGTTGTCAGGCACGCATCGTGCCACGATCAAGCTGGGTAACCGTACATTTGCACTAACGGTTACATCGGTCAGTAATGAACGTGGTGAACGTTTGGGCACGGCGGTGGAATGGCTGGATCGGACGGCAGAGCTGGCTGTGGAGCAGGAGGTCGAGCGCATCGTCATGGTGGCTGCGCAGGGTAATCTGGGCGAAAGGGTTTCACTGGACGGCAAAGATGGTTTTGTTCGTTTGGTCAGCGAAAGTATCAACCGATTGCTGGATCGGATGGCACAAGGTTTTGCTGATCTGGGCAATCTGCTTGCAAGCTTGGCAGATGGGGACTTGCGAACCACGATTCAGACGGAGTACGAAGGTGAGTTGGCACGTATTTGTCAGGATGCCAATACTTGTGTTGAACAATTGCGAACCATCGTATCCCAGATCAAGAGTGCATCGGATTCCATCAATACGGCTGCCGGTGAGATTGCATCCGGTAACACCGACCTGTCCCAACGCACGGAAGAACAAGCGGCCAGCCTGGAAGAAACCGCGGCCAGCATGGAGCAATTGACCGGGACCGTGAAACAG
>NZ_SCOH01000121.1 GCF_005503445.1 Chitinivorax sp. B
TTTTTAATGCTTCCACTTATTGGTTTTCCATCACGACCAATAACTTGCTTATCACGAACGATAACATGATCCTCTTGCTGACTCGGAAGTTTACTATTTGGATCGCCCTTATCAATGCGAACCCCTTGGCCTTTAGGGTTTTCAGGGTTATGCCATCGGGTCCCATCTTTTTTCCTGTTGGGTTCCCCATCACCCCATTCAGGAGGAATCTTATTTCTTGCTTCTTGCGGAATCTTCCAGCCCTCTACTTCACTGCCATCCTCACAGACCTGTCCTTCGGATGTACCAGTTGATTCGTCTTCCGCCTCCGTCATTGAACAACTGCCTATTAGCAAACATGCCGCTACCCTTCCTGCAGTTCCACCTATTCCACGGCGCAAACCCGCACCTATAGCTGCACTGGCAGCACGCCCCCCAATCACTCGGATCCCAGTCCCCACAACCAGAGTACCCCATAACCCTTTCGGATCAACATACCCAAGCGGCCTCCCATCAACATACCCATATGTATTCAACCCACCCTGCAACCCAATCGGATCGCTCTGCACATACCTGCCGGTTTCCGGATTATAGGTCCGATACCAGTTATGACTCAGCTTGATGCCGTTATCCCAATACTGCCCCGGGAAGCGCAGGTTGTACACGAACTGGCTGCCGTTCTTGTCGGCGTCCTGATCCGGTAGGGTATTGCCAAAGGCTTCGCTTTCCCAGCGCCAGGTCAGGCGTTTGTTGAACGCGTCGTAGATGGCGCGTGGGGTGTTGAGGTGGTCGGCGTAGACGTGGTAGATCAGCGGTTTGCTGGGGTCGGCGCTGCTGGGGCGCACCACCGCGATCGGGGTGTCACCCAGCCAGCTATGATCCTGGGTCGGGCTTTGCGTGGCCGGGTCGGCGTGTTCCGCCAGCAGGTGGCCGGCTTCGTCGTAGACGAACTGGATCGGTTTGCTGCTGGCGGTCTTGATTGCCAGTTGCCCTTGGGCGTTGTAGAAGAAGCCGCTGACGCTTTGCCCGTTCTTCAGGGCGACGCGGGGGCGGCCGGCGTTGTCGTAAGTCAGGGTGATGCTGCCGTCACCGGTCTGGTTGCCGCTGGCGTCCAGGGTATAGGTCTTGGCATTGCTGCCGCTCTGTTTCAGCAGGCGGTTGCTGGTCAGGTCAGATCGGAACTGACCCAGCCAGCTTTTCTGCATATTAATGCGTCAATATTTCAGCATTCACGCAGCACAACAATCATTCGGCACCTGACAGTTGCCTACGGTTTGGCAGATAGGTCAATACTGAAAAAACAGCAAATGGCGAATGTGTCGGATATAGTTTGTTGGCGGACTCAACTAAGGCAGCTGCATCTTTCTCGTTCTTGAATAGCTTCGTGCCAATATTGAGCTTTGGAGCGTGACTATCGATACCAAAGACCGAGAAATATCCATTTATGTCAGCAACATCAAATCCACAAAGCTGCCAGCCGCGACTCAATAGCAAATTTGGTGTGCTAATACGCTCCAAAAACCGCCCTTTAAACATTGATTCCATCATTCTGAAGCCATCGGGAGAAACCGCGAATGCTACAGCAATGGTATCGGAACTTGCATTTTCCTCTATCACTGAAACAGGGCCATCGAGTAGTTGTGCTACATTTTCTTTACAAGTTGTATCAACTAGTCGCTGATATAGATCATCATCCTGTTCCCAAAGGCACGCATCTATTGTAAATGGCACGTCACTTGGCTTCCTGAAATCATAACCAAGTAATGTGTAATTATCTAATGTAGTGAGGTTCATCATGGAAAGCTCGCAAAATTGCTACATGGAGGGACCCCAACTGGTGCAACTGGAAACGTAAATTTTAATGCTCGCCTCTTATTCCATTGGCATGCACAAGCCGGGGCTGGTGTTTGATTCATTTGCCAAGTGTGGAAATGTGGATCCATGCCTTTATGGTCGTGCCCTGAATCCATTGTCCAACACACGGTCCCCGCTGGTGGACTACAAGGCGGACATGTTGCGGCAGGCGCATCACTACAAACCGCATTACCGATTGCATTTCCTATGGCCCCACCAACAACTGCACCCGCCACACTACCAGCCGTACTACCCGCAGATGCGCCAGCAGTCCCACAGCCAATTGTACCAACACCAGGTGCAACTACTGTACATGCGGCTCCTCCCCCAACGCCACCGACAGCACCGCCTACAGCAGAACCTGCTGCACCACCACACGTAGCGCCTCCTAATGTCCACGTTGCAACACATGCATCATTTGGCGCTAACCCCCATGGATCAGCGAACTTCAGTGGGTCCCCTTTCACATACCCATAAGTATTCAACCCACCCATCAACCCAATCGGATCACTCTGAACATACCTGCCGGTTTCAGAATTATAAGTCCGATACCAATTATGACTCAGCTTGATGCCATGATCCCAATACTGTCCCGGGAAGCGCAGGTTATACACGAACTGGCTGCCGTTCTTGTCCACATCTTGATCCGGCAAGGTGTTGCCAAAGGCTTCGCTTTCCCAGCGCCAGGTCAGGCGTTTGTTGAACGCATCATAGATGGCACGTGGGGTGTTGAGGTGGTCGGCGTAGACGTGGTAGATCAGCGGTTTGCTGGGGTCGCTGCTGTTGGGGCGCAC
>NZ_SCOH01000122.1 GCF_005503445.1 Chitinivorax sp. B
TAACGTCGCGGGACGGGCAATCGGCTTGGCATGCCGGGTCAGCCCGACCAGCCGGCCGAGGCTGTCATACTGGTTGACGGTGACGTAACCCAGTGCATCCAACTGGTAACGCGGCCGGTTGGCCTGGTCATAGACGGTGAAGCGGCTGCGATCCTGCGCCGCATCGGCTTTCAGCAGCGCTTTCAGGCTGGTTTCATCGGTCCAGCTGTTGGCCACCGGTTGGGCATAGTCGGTGACCTGGATCACATTGCCAGCGGCGTCATAGACCCGCTCGCTGACCTGGCCCAGCGCATCCACGCTGAAGCGCAGCCGTTGTTGGGCGTCGTACAGGCTGCGGGTGCTGCGGTCCTGTGGGTCGGCCTGGAGCAAGGCGGCCAAACTGGCCGCATCGGTCCAGTTGCCTGCTACCGGCTTGGCATAGCGGAGCTGTTGGATGACATTGCCGAAGCTGTCGTAACGGTGTTCGGTTACCACATTTTCTGCCGTCAGCTGGAAGCGCACCCGACCGGCCGCATCATAGGCCAGCCGTTGCGTGTGATCCTGTGCCGGGTTGGCGACCAACAGCGCCTTGAGGCTGGCTTCGTCGGTCCAGCTGTCCGCCACCGGGTTGGCATAACGGATGGTGTCGGTGACTTGACCTAGCGCGTTATAACGGGTTTCGGTGACCGCGCCAGCGGGATTGACTTCGAAACGTACCCGGCCGGCATGGTCATAAGTGGTGCGATTGGTTTGCAGTTGGTTGCTGGCTTGACCCAGGCGCTTGCGCAGTTCAAACACTTGCTGCGCGGCCGGTAGCCCTGCCTCCCCCGCCAAACCCGATTCAATGCGCAGATTGTCGACATAGGCATGGCCGAAAGCGGTGAGATTGGGCGTGGCAAAGCTGTGCATCAGGCAGTCGCCAACGCTGTCCCAGCCACCCGTCTGGGTCGCACTGATGCCTTCCACCCAGCTCTTGCCCTTTTCATACAGGTAAAGGGTCGAACCACTGTTGGAGATATAGTGTTCCACCACATACACCACCCCCGGCTTCGGGACGAAGCTGAGGTTATTCAGGTTCGCGTCACCCTGATGGCTACGCAACCGGCCATTTTCCAGTAACAAGCTGTGGGAGACCGGCTGGCCATTCTTGGTGCCGTGTACCCGCCACATCAGGCTGGCTACGCCATTTTCCAGGGACACTTCCGCCCGGTAACGTACTTGCTGTCCCTGGCTCAGCGAATAGCTGCGACCTTGGGTAGTGGCACCCGGCCAGTTGGCGATTGCGGACGTCCCGCTCTTCAATTCCAAGCGACCGTTGGCGACACGCGCCCAATCCGGTGACGGGGCTTGGCTGGCATCCAGGCGCAGGCCCAGCGAATCTTTGTCAAAGGTCTGTTGCCAGCGTTCGGTGTAGGCCGTGGGGGTGCCGGTGGTCAGTTGCAGATTGCTGATCGAGGCGGTGCCAATGGTTTTGAGATCCGGGCCCGCAAAGCTGTGCCCCAACCAGTCACCGGCCTGGGTCCATTGCCCGGCCAATACCGTGCTGAAACCGTCAGCACGGGCTTTTCCTTTCTCGTAACAGTAAATGATCGACCCGGTGCTGGTGAGCTCCTGCTCGACGATATAGGTCACCCCAGCCTGGAACGACGCACTGATGGCTTTGGTCTGGCCCTGATCGACAATGCGTTGATCGGCTGACATCTGGCCATTGCTGAACAGTAAGCCATGGTAGGCGACCTGGCCATCCTTGATGCCATGTACCCGCCACATCAGCTGCGCTTGCGGGTTGTCGAGCAGGATTTCGGCGCGATACTGCACCGACTGGCTGCTGTTCACCGTCAGATTGAGCCCCCCCAATCGTGCACCCGGCCAGTTCGGCTTGGTCGACGGGCCGCTGACCAATTGCAGCTGGTTATTCACCCAGCGCACACGGTCGGCCTGGGTGGCGTCGCCTGGCGACAGGCTAACCTTGCTGGCATCGGTCTGGAAGGTTTGCAGTACTTGGCGCTGGGCACTGAGGGTACCGATCACCGAGAGCGGCGTGTCGTAACGGGTACTGCTGAGCTGATTGCCCAGCGCATCATAGCGATACTCGGTCAGGTAGCCCTGGCTGTCGATGCTGGCGATGCGGCGACCGGCTTGGTCATACACCGTTTGCTGACGAAGGTCCTGATCCGCTTTCGGGGCCAGCAGGCTGCGTACCTCGTCCAGGGTCGGGGCGGGCTTGCTGAGGCTGATCGGGGTGGCATAACGGGTACTGCGGGTGACGTGCCCGACTGCGTCATACTCAGTCTGTTCCACCGCCCCCAGCGCATCAATACTGAACACCCGGCGGTTGGCGGCGTCGTAGACGTAACGCGTGACCTGCTGGTTGGCATCGGTGACCCGGATCAGGTTGCCGGCAGCGTCATAGGCTTGTTGGGTGGTCTGGCGTTGGCCATCGACCAGTACCGTGTCTTCCAGTTGCCGACCGGCACTGTCGTAGCGGTATTCGCTGCGTTGATCCTG
>NZ_SCOH01000123.1 GCF_005503445.1 Chitinivorax sp. B
CTGATGTATAAATGATCTTGCATGTCACATTGCCATTTGCAATATTTAAAATCATATTTGCACCTTGGTAATATTCCATGCGGTTTGACAACTTATTGGACACACTCCGCACACTCCTGCAAAACCCCTTCGACCAACACGCCCGCCTGCTGCAACTCTCCCTCGCCGGCCCCGCCACCAAACTGAACGGCAGCTTTGTAGTCGCCCGCTTTGACGGCTGGGAAGCCATCAGCGAAGGCTGCGAATTCGAGATCCAGCTGCTGAGCGAATCTGCCCATTGGGAATTGAAACAGTTGATCGGAGCCCCAGCCACCTTGGAAGTCCTGACCGATAATCGCCAGTCACGTCGCGTCAGTGGCCAGGTGGTGCGGGCCGAGCAGCTGGGGTCCAACGGTGGCATGAGCCTGTATTCAATCCGCCTGAAACCCTCGCTCCACTTACTGTCTCTGCGCCAATCCAGCCGGGTGTTTGGTGAGCGTTCAGTCCCCGATATCGTCGAATGCCTGCTGCGCGAACATCAAGCCTTCAATCCGTGGCTGCAATGGCAACTGAAGTTGCGACGCACCTATCCCGCCCGCGCCTATACCGTGCAATATCGCGAAACCGATTTCACCTTTATCGAACGGCTACTGCGTAAGGAAGGGATCTATTGGTTCATCGACCATGCCGGAGATGAGGTTGGCGCCCATCAGCTGGTATTGTGCGATGACAACGACACCCTGCTTGAGAACCGCGCGTCGCCTGTGCGCTTTCATCGTGCCGATGCCACCGAAGCCCGCAATGCGATCACCCATTGGCATGGTCAACGTGCATTGCAATCAGGGGCGGTCAGCCTACTCAGTTACGACTACAAGGCCGCCGGTGCCGCGACCAGCACCCTCCCCACGCATCACCAATATAGCGAGGGCAGCCAAGCACTGGTGGCCGGACTGGAACACTATGATGTGCCCGGCAACCTGTATGGCGAGCACCAGGGGGATCTGGATCGCTACGCCGAGCAGCGCATGGAAGCCATCGAAGCCCAAGCCAAACAGTTCGACGGTCGCAGCGTAGTACCCGAACTGCAAGCCGGACAATGGTTCAGCTTGACGGACCATGCCATCCACGATCAGGACGAACCCCGGCAACGGCAGTTCCTGCTGTTACGGGTGGAACATCAGGGCCGCAACAACTTCGACAATGTGTTCATGCACGGCATCCACACACTGTTCCGCCTGCCACAGCAGGATGACCGACCGCTCTATGAAAACCATGTTACCGCGCTCCGCCGCTTGATTCCCTACCGACCCCACTTCGACCCCGTCCAGCATGCCGCCCCGACTGCACCAGGGCCGCAGATCGCCATCGTGGTCGGCCCACCCGGGGAGGAAATCCATACCGACGAGTGGGGACGGATCAAGATCCAGTTCCCCTGGCAACGGGGGCAAGATCACCGACCGGCCGATACCGGCAGTGGGGCGGGCTACACCGACAACAGCTCCTGCTGGGTCCAGGTCGAACAAGCCATCAGCGGTGCGGGTTGGGGGGCTCGATTTTTACCAAGGGTCGGGCAATCCGTGGTGGTGGACTTTCTGGATGGCCAGATCGACCGCCCCATTGTCCGCTCGGTGGTGCACAACGCAAACCACCCCGCAGTCGACTTCAGCCGGGTCGGCAGCCTACCCGCCAACAAGACGCTGTATGGTTACAAGAGCAAGGAATACCAGGCTGACGGCTATTCCGAACTGTTATTCGACGACAGTACCGGTCAGATCAGAACCCGTCTGGCCACCAGTCACGGGCAAACCGAGCTGAATCTGGGCTGGCTGGCCCACCCCCGGCAGGACGGGAAAGCCAAGCCACGCGGCGAAGGGGCTGAACTGCGTACCGACGACAGCCTGGCATTACGTTCCGCCAAGGGTATGTTGCTCTCCGCCTGGCAACGCCTGCATGCCAGCGAGGGGCAACTGGCCCGCGAAGAATACCTGGCCTTGATGCAGGAATGCCTCGACCTGTTCAAGAGTCTTGGCACCTATGCCGCCCAGCATCAGGGTCTGCCAGTCGAGTCGGAACCGCAGCAGGCGGTGCAACAGGGCGTGCAACATTGGGAGGATGGCAGCAATACCCAGCCGGATGCCCCGGTGGACAAGGAAGCGGCCATCATCGGCCTGACCGCACCGCAGGGCATCAGTCTGGCCACCCCCAAGACCCTGGTCAGCTACGCGGGGGTCAACCTCGACAGCATCGCCAGACAACACCTGCAACTGACCTCCGGCCAACGTGTCAACGTCAACGCTGGCCAGGGCATCTCGCTGTTCTCGCACGCCAACGGCATCAAGGCCATTGCCCATCAGGGCAAGTTCCTGCTGCAAAGCCAGCATGACGATACCGAAGTCAACGCCGCCAAGAACGTCCGCCTCACCGCCACCGATGGCAAGTTGATCGGC
>NZ_SCOH01000124.1 GCF_005503445.1 Chitinivorax sp. B
TCCGTTGGGGGTGGCGGGAGAACTGTGCATCGGTGGCCCGGGCGTGGCCCGGGGCTACCTGAACCGACCGGACCTGACCGCCGACAAATTCATCGACGACCCGTTCAGCACGCAGGCGGGCGCCAAGCTGTACCGGACCGGCGACATCGCCCGGTTCCGGGCAGATGGTGTGGTCGAACTGGTGGGTCGGGCTGACCACCAGGTGAAGATTCGTGGCTTCCGGATCGAACTCGGCGAGATCGAGACTGCATTGCAACGTTTCTCCGGGGTCAGGCAGGCTGTGGTAGGCGTGTTTGAGCCCACAGCGGGGGATCGTCGACTGGCGGCCTATCTGGTGACCGACGCAGGATGCTGGATGCCATCGGATTGGCGAGATCAACTGCGCATCAGTTTGCCTGACTACATGATTCCGGCTGCATTTGTCAGGCTGGATGTGATCCCGAAAACCGCTGTCGGCAAGATCGATCGGAAGGCGTTGCCGAAACCGACGGGTGAGGCGTTGCTGTCAACCTACTACGAAGCACCGATCGGTCCGGTTGAAACGCTGCTGGCTGAACTGGCGGCCAAGGTGCTGAAGGTGGATCAAGTCGGTCGTTTCGACAACTTCTTTGATCGAGGTGGTCACTCGCTGCTGGCAGTACAACTGATCAGCCGCATGCGCGATCATGGGCTGCTTGCCGAAGTGCGCGATGTGTTTACGGCAACGCATTTGGCCGATCTGGCCCGAATGACCCGCCAACGTACTACCACATCGGCTGTGCCGCCTAATCTGATTCCTGATGGTTGCCTGGCGATCACACCTGATATGTTGCCCTTGCTTAACCTGACGGCAGATGAGATCGAGGCCATTGAAGCTGCCATTCCCGGCGGGGCGGGCAATATACAGGATATCTATCCGTTGGCACCGTTGCAGGAAGGGGTGCTGTTCCATCACTTGACCAGCACAAGCAGCGATACCTACATCCTGTCGTCGATCATGCAGGTGGCTTCAAGGCAACACCTGGACAGTCTGCTTCATGCAATGCAGCACGTGATCAACCGTCACGACATGCTGCGCACGGCGGTGTTGTGGAAAGGATTGCGTGAGCCGGTGCAGGTGGTATGCCGACAAGCTGTGCTGGATATTGCCGAAATCGATGCCGATGCCTGCCTGGCAGCAGGGGGCGCGTTGGCCGCATTGCAAGCTCGTGCCGACGCCGTGGACCTGAAACTGGATCTTGGTCAGCCCCCGTTGATGCGGGTATTGGTGGCGAGCGACACTGAAGCGGGGCCATGCTATCTGATGTTATTGGAACACCATATCATCGGTGACCACGTGTCGCTTGCGATATTGGTTGAGGAAATCCAGGCGGTGCTGAAAGGTGATCTGCATGATCTGCCGGCATCGATCCCATTCCGGAATTTCATTGCACAGCTGAGGGACGCGGACAAACAACAGGCAGCACTGACGTTCTTCAGTGACATGCTGGCTGATGTCAGTGAACCAACGGTGCCATTCGGGCTGACGAACAGTCAGATGGCGGCTGATGCCTCCATTGGCGCTGTACGCGTCATCGATGACCTGTTGAATCATCGTATTCGCTACCAGGCGCAGGTGCTGGGCATGAGCCCTGCGGTACTGTGTCACCTGGCGTGGGCAATGGTGGTGGCACGTGCCAGCGGGCGTGACGATGTGGTGTTGGGCACAGTCCTGTCTGGCCGGGCTGGTGGTGTGGATGCCATCGAACGCATTTATGGTCCCTTCATCAATACCTTGCCTGTGCGCTTGCAATTGGCCGGTGTGACGGTGGCCCATGCACTGGCCCAGACACGACAAGTGCTGGCTGATCTGTTGGTACATGAACAGACCTCCTTGGCAGCCGCTCAACGATGCAGTGGCGTGCTGGCACCTGCACCCTTGTTCACTGCAATGCTGAACTATCGTCACACGGCTCGGGATACCACGGCTGATGGGCTGGGCTTACAACAGGTAGCGCTCAGGGAGTGGACCAATTATCCGCTCGATTTATCGATCGATGACTGGGGTGACAGCTTCACGCTGGCGCTGAATTGTGATCGGCGTGTCTCTCCCGACCGGGTTCTGGATCATATGGAAGCGGCATTGCAGTCGCTGACCCAGGCATTGATATCGGAACCGGAGGCAACCGTATTGGCATTGGATTGGTTGCCCGCGTCCGAACGCCAGCAACTGAGCCGATTTGCCGGCGATGCAGCGATTGTCGAGGTGACAGAACTGCTGCCGGCGCGGTTTGGGCGACTGGCAGCCCAGTATCCCGACCTGCC
>NZ_SCOH01000125.1 GCF_005503445.1 Chitinivorax sp. B
GCCACCATCGACAACGCCACCACCGGAATCGGCCCTTCAAATGCCAGCACCTGTTTCAACTTGGCCAGTGCCGCTTCCAGCCGATCCGCGTTTAAATCATGCTGTGCCAGTGCTACCAGTTCGTCGTTATCAAATACACGCAAATCCGTCATTGTTTACTTTCTATTCAAAACAGCCCGTTGAATTAGGCTGCTTCTTTTCTTTCAATCCCATAATCGATTGAATCTTTCTCAATCGATTACATGCCTCTCATCAATCCTGATTACCCATTTACATGGGAGACTTGTTTATCTGCGTTGATCGCATGTTGGTACGTCATGCAAATTCAAGTTACTTATTCATCTCTTTCATCATCAACTGCACGTGCCGGCCGCTGCCGCAACACATCTTCCAGCCGCCCCGCCCCCAGCACCGGCAAGTCCGCCAACGCCCGCTGCAGGATCTGCTGTACCGCTTCACCCTGCCCCTGCCGCTGCGCCTGGATGATCTCCGCATAGCGCACCGCCATGCTGCCCGGTGCCAACCGGCGTGCCCGCGCCAGCAGACCCGCGGCCCGCTCGCTGTCGTTACGCAGTAAGGCCATCACCCCCAACCCACCATGGCTTTCACCAAAGTTCGGGTCCAGGTCGTATGCCTGCTGGAAGCTGTGCTCGGCCGCCGCCCAGTCGCCTTCCATCAGGTATACCCAGGCCAGCGCATGCCAGGTACCGATGTGTTCCGGCATGTGCTGGACGGCCTGTTCCAATGCCTGTTTGCCTTGTTGCAGGTCTTGCATGGCCAGGTGGGCGATGCCCAGACCAGACCAGGCCCGGCCGTTGTGGGGTTGTCGGTCCAGCACACGCTGGAATTGCTGGCGGGCCAGGGTCGGTTCGCCTTGACCGATCGACAGGGTACCGGCCGCCACCAGGGCGTAGGGTTGGTCGGCTTGCCATTGCAGAGCTTGTGCGGCCCAGTGCTGACAGGCGCTGACGTCGTCGTTGTCCAGGTACAGCAGCGCCAGTTCGCCAGCCAGTTCGGCGTCCCCTGCCCGCGCTGGCAGGATCGACAGCGCCAGGGCAATGGCGTCGTCCAGTTCACCCAGTTGATGCAGGGTCAGTATCTGCAGTATGGCGGCCTGTGGCAGGGCCGCCCAGTCCAGCGGCGGTTCGCCCAGCAGTTGCCGGACGCGCGGGTAGTCGCCCTGCTGGTAGCAAGCGTAGGCCAGGTTGTAGCGCAGGCTGGGGTCGTCCTGCTGGGCCAGGAGACCGCTCAACAGGTACTCGGCCTCGGCCCAGTCGCCCTGCTGGAAGGCCAGCAGGGCACGCAGATTGGTCAGTCGCGGGTCGCCCGGGTGGTGGTGCAGCCCATGACGGAGGGTCTGCTCGGTGAGGGGCAATTGCCCCAGGCTGAGGCTGAGGTCGGCCACATCCCCCAGCAGTTGCAGGTTGTCCGGGTCCAGGGCCAGGAAACGTTGGTAGCGGGCCAGCTGATCGGCCTGAGCGGCAGTCGAGGGGGTCATCATTCGCGATAGGCTGCCAGCAGGACGTGGGCCTCAGCCGGGCTATCGGCCGCCACCGATGGGCTGTCGGTCGTACCCACCTGGGCTTGTTGTGCTTCGACATTGCTGAGGATGCGTTGCATCTCCGCCATCAACGGGGCATTGGCCAGACCAACGGCCAACCCTTGCCGCAACTCGGTCAGCGCCAGCGGGTACTGTTCGCGCGCCAGTGCCAGCAACCCAGCCCGGAAGTGCAGCAGGGCATGGCCCGCCGGCAGGAAATCCAATCCTGACCAGGTCTGCTCACCCGCCGCCAGTTCGCCACCCAGCAGTTCCAGCAGTCCCAGCTGAAACACGGCAATGTCAAACTGCGGGTTCAAGCTGACGGCTTCCCGCATCCAGCGCTTGGCATCCTCAAACATCTTGATCTGCGCATATTGCGCACCCAACAGGAACGGAATCTCCGCCCGGGGCAGCGTTTCATCCGGCTCCGCGCTGGCTTTGGCATAGGCCTGCTTCAAATAACCAATCGCCAGGTCATACCGCTCCCGGCCACTCGCCTCGATCGCCAGATGCATCAATTCATCTGCACTCAATAAATCTTCCACTGACCTTACCTTTCCACCGATCGTCACAACCATGTCATTCAGGCTGCATT
>NZ_SCOH01000126.1 GCF_005503445.1 Chitinivorax sp. B
TGGTACAATGAAAAACGGATCAAGCTCTCTCTCGGCTCACTCAGTCCCATTGAATATCGAGAGCGCCTAGGTCTGACGACATAAACCCGTCCAAGATTTTTGCCGCACCCCCATCTGGAAAGTCTTGCACGCTGATTTACAGGTCTGGGTGCCTTGATTGGTAATGCGCAGCAACGGGTCATCGGTGGCGCCGCCGTGCACGGTGCGCCACAGCGGGGTTTGGTATTGCCCGGTTTGGTAACCGGCGATGATGTCATCACCCAGATACTGGTAATCCTGACTGCCCGCGCCATCTGTGCGGCCGATGCGCTTGCCGTCGGCATCGTAACGGTAGCGGCCCAGCAGGGTGCCGGCGGCGCTGTCCAGATTGATCTGGGTCAGTTGTTGCTGGCTGTTGTACTGGAAGGCGTGTTTGACCGTGCCAACGGTCTTCAGCGTCAGGTTGCCGTTCGGGTCGTATTGGTAGCTGGCCAGTACTTCGCCGCTGGCCGCAGTTATCCGCCGAAATCAACCACTCTGACCTCTTCGATTATTAAATCATTCTGACTTTCCCGATTTGCCCCTTACATAGTCGTCAAGATATGCTTCCAAGGGCTTGGCAGTCCCTAGAACATGAAGTTCTCCAGATTGCTTATCAATCAGGAATGGTCCGTTTCCAGCTAGCTGAGCCGATGAATTACCTGTTTCCAAATACTCTTTTGACTGGTAGCAAAAAAACCACCCGTCAGAAAACTCTCCTTCATGTGTTAACTGCAAAGGAATCTCTGAGTCTCTCAGATATTCCCTGGCCCGCTCCAAAGCATATTTATAGGTGATCATTGGTTAGTTCTCAGTAACTGCAATGTCTTAAAATTACTCGGATTTGCTGGCTTTCCAGTCTGCCCATCAAGATACCGAACAACCCCATTCTGATTAACCACATTAAATACGCGACCTGGCTGACCTGGACCATAGGAACCAAACACAATCCCACGAGCGCCATCCCCAGCACCTGCCATTTGCTGGGTGATGTTTTCAGGCGCCGATACACCGCCAAACTTAGCTCCGTATTGCTTCTCCAGCACAGTCAATGGAACTCCCTTGGTGGAGTTTATCGGCAGTGCAGATGCTGGGTTTCCTGCCAGGGTTGCATCAGTAGCAATCGAACAATTAACGCAGTTATGGGTTCGTCCAGCAACCGGATAACCTGGATTGACGTTCCTTATTGAACCTGCTGTTTTATCGGCAACTCCTGTCGCTTTTGCACCATTTCCCGCAACTCTTGTTTCCGCTACAGCCAATCGCCCTGCCGCTGCACCGGCAATCGGCGCAAACGCTTCATTCATGGTCACAACATTATTGAAGTCATTCATATTCGCCACAAACTGCGGAGAATTCAAATAACTCTTGAAGCTTGACCAAAGGCCATTTAACCATCCTCCGCTGTTGGATGAATTGGCCCGCAGATTCTGCCCACCGGCCGCCATCACCGGGCCACTGGTGGTGAATGGGGCTGCCGTCTTGACGGGGCTCACCTGCGAAGCCAGTAGCCCGCTCGGGTCGATATTGTTGATCGGGTCGCCATCCACATACCCATACTGATTGATGCCACCCTGCAACCCAATCGGATCACGCTGCGTGAAGCGCCCGATACTCGGGTCGTACCATCTGGCCCGGTAGTAGATCAGCCCGGCCACATCCGGTTCTCTTCCGGTGTAACCATACTGCGGAATATCCCCCTGCCCGTTGAGGCGATTGCCCCAGGCATCGAACTGTTGCCATGCCTGTAGCAGGCCCTGATGGTTGCTCAGCCCAACAATGCTGCCCAAACCATCGCCATGGTAGGTCTGGGTGCCTTGGGATGTGATCCTCAGTAATGGGTCATCGGTGGCCCCGCCATGCACGGTGCGCCACAGCGGGGTTTGGTATTGCCCGGTTGGGTAGCCGGCAATGATGTCATCACCCAGATACTGGTAATCCTGACTGCCCGCGCCATCTGTGCGGCCGATGCGTTTACCGTCGGCATCGTAACGGTAGCGGCCCAGTAGCGTACCGGCGGCGCTGTCCAGATTGATCTGGGTCAGTTGTTGCTGGCTGTTGTACTGGAAGGCA
>NZ_SCOH01000127.1 GCF_005503445.1 Chitinivorax sp. B
CGCAACCGGGAAAGTAGAGGCGAGGTAAACGTGCCACGAGGGTTTCTCCTGACGTCACAGAGAAAGGCTAACACTCACAGCACACCAAATCAATCACTCTGACCCCATTGGTTGTGGGTTTGCATTCAGTGCGATCCCCTGATTGGAAATCAACCAGCAAATTCCATCAGGGATAGAGGCGACGGCCTCATTGAAAATCCGGATGTATGGCTGCAATCCCAACCTTCTTGAAGTTGTTGCCAAAATACTTGTGTAACTGGGGCGTCCATGTAAGGTAAGAACGCACTCCTTCACCGCACAGTCGCCCCATTTACGCTGCTTCGCCTTGATCACGAGAGCTTTGCGGTCCTTTGCCCGCTCGCCCTGCTCGGCAGCGCCTCGGATGAGGTTCGTGTACCTCGACTCACGGTTTACGCTCCCCGCTTCCTTCCCACGCTCGGTCACCCTCGCTCAGTTGCGGTTCGCTTCGCTCGTTGTGATCAGCTCGCGACGGGACTTTCACCCGCAGGAGTGCGCCCATGCTGGGCGCACAAAGCAAGCCCGGCTAGGCCGGGCAAGGGGGATGATTTGATCTCAAGTCCGCTAATGGGTGCTGAACCAGTCTGATCGGCCCACCCTGGCGAACTGGACCTGAGCCGACCGCGACCAGCCGCACACGGCGGCCGGCGGCAGATCAATCACTCTGACCCCAATGATTGCGATCCCATTGATTTGTAGTCATGACCAAGAATTACTTTCTCATATAGCTGCATTATATCGGCAGCCCTAATGGAGAAATCCCCATAGATATCAGGATCCGCATCAAAATAACTTTGATTGTTAGACAAAAAAACGATAGAAGCCTTTAATTCAGGCATTATTTCCGAGATGACCAGCGGTGAATTTTCCAATGCTTCTTTTATCGTATTCAAATAACCGCTTGCGGCATCGGAACCATTTAAAAACCCATGATCTCCGCTCAATAAATAATCTCTAAATGCCAATAAATAATAGCAAAATGGCTTGGGAGGCATAGATCTAATATCCTCCAATGCGGCTAGAGGACTTTTTTTGAATAAAACATCAGCCTCTTTATTTGAAACTCCAAAAAATTTATTAAATGCATATTTGCAATCTGCATCCATATTTTTTTCATCCCAATCCTGAAGGGATGGTGTGGTTTCATGCATATATGAATCCTTAAAAAGGCAGCCTAAAAAGAGCTGCCATTATCACAAACGAAAATTAATACGGCTTATTTACAATTCGGAGCGCAGCGCTTGAGAATTTCCTTAGACAGTTTGCTGACCCTATTTAGTGCTTCCGCAATGCTTGTAGGATGGGCTTTAGCCACCATGCCAGTTACGGGATCATAAGTTCCAGCCCACTTATTGTCCCAATCTTGTCTCTTTTTAGCACATGCTTTCGCTTCATTGAGATCAAAAAGCACCTTCTTGCAATCACTCCAGTTGCTATAATCAGGAGGTCTATTATTGTTATTGCAGTTATCTTTATATTCGTTATATTCATTATCCTTTTGTACGGATTCTGTTGGCGATAATGTTCGGGGCGGAGAAGTCGGCGCCACTGCAGCCATCGGGCCAGAATAAGCGTCTGGCAATACCTGATTCTGCCACCACCAAGTCGCGGCACCAGCAACAGCCATATCGGCCATCGCTGTTGCCGCCCCCCAACCAAAAGCGGCTACAAAAATAAAGCGTCCATCTGGATCATACTGCGTTGTTGGATTGCCACGGACATACCCATACGTATTCAACCCACCCTGTAACCCAATCGGATCACTCTGAACATACCGCCCCGTCTCCGGATTATAGGTCCGATACCAGTTATGACTCAGCTTGATGCCGTTATCCCAATACTGCCCCGGAAAGCGCAGGTTGTACACGAACTGGCTGCCGTTCTTGTCTGCATCCTGATCCGGTAGGGTGTTGCCGAAGGCTTCGCTTTCCCAGCGCCAGGTCAACCGCTTGTTGAACGCGTCGTAGATGGCGCGTGGGGTGTTGAGGTGGTCGGCGTAGACGTGGTAGATCAGCGGTTTGCTGGGGTCGCTGCTGTTGGGGCGCACCACCGCAATCGGGGT
>NZ_SCOH01000128.1 GCF_005503445.1 Chitinivorax sp. B
CACCTCGACAGCAGTCATCCTCAGCAAGCGCTGACATTTGCTGCATTTTTAAGCGAAACAGCGGCAAACGCTGCCACTGTTTCACAGAAAAATCGCTGTGGGCGAGATGAAAACGTACGCCGGACAAGCGGACGGCACAACGGGGGTAGAACAGCGCGGGCAGTAAAAAGCCGCCTCCGAATCAACGGGGGCGGCTCTTTCCACGAGATAAATCGAAGGCTTCTATTTCCTCAAGGGGAGCAAATCCCGGCCATCAATCTCGGAAATATCCTTACTGGAGACAACTGAGACCTGTCCAGAATTGAGATCAATAATAGCCTCAAAGATAACAATAACTTCACTTGGCGTATTGGAAATAACGTAGCGGCGCTCCTTGGTCTCAGGATCGGTCTTTACGAGAATGTACCCATCATTCTTTTCTTCCCAGGATTCCCCCACCCCAAGCACTGATGACGGAATGCCCGTAAAAGAAAATCTCCAAATTCCTTCACCATCCTTATGCCCGCCATAGGTAGTGGACGTTCTAAACCAGGCGGGCCAAGTTTCCTTTGGGTGAACTCCTAGGAAGCTGTCCAAAAATAGCTGAAGAGCCTTTTCGAATTCATGAGTCGAATTATCTTTTTTCATTTTAGTTTCCACCATAAATCCTTGCCCATTGCTTGCGCATAATTTCAGACTGAATCATTGCATCGTCCGATGGAAGTTGACCGAACGTATAGTGCCCACCGTCGCCCCATATGGCGCTACGCTGCTGCCCCATCTGCTGAAGGAATGGTCTGTCCGCCGGTCCGGGATTGATGGAATAGCCAGGCGGGTGAGTATGACCAGACCATTTCCCATAGTTGCCAGCCAAAAGGTTGTCGAGCATTTCCTGAGAAACGGATATTTCATTTCCGTACCCTCTAATAACCGTCCTCTGGCTGCCCAGCGTGAACATGCTGTATTCATCGCCAGTAACTTGGCCAATTGCTCGTAAGTCAGACATTGAGACGCTTTTCTTGGAGAATGTCCCAACACTCCCTTGACTTGATAATTGCTCATAAATCGCAGCTTGGCGCCGAGAAAGCGTAGACGCCGGCAGCAATTCAGCCAACTGACCAGAACTAGCAGTAGCTATTGTATTGTTTGGAACTCCTATGCGATCATTACTGTCAACCCATCGGCAATCGCAACATCAATCGCTGCAGCAATGTTCCGGATCCCTTGCAGGAAATCATTAGGCAGTTCCATAGTTAAACTTTTTTCTTTCCAATATCTTTCGAGAGCCGTCAGTTCATTCTTAAAAAGAACCAAGTCGCCTGAAGAAATTGACAAACCCTCTTCCGAATCAGCCCTCTCCGTCAAGGATGATATTATGGGAAGTTTCAATTCTCTCCCAACCGATTCCCAATAAAAGTCAACGCTAACAGCGGAGCCAAGGTAACGATCAAATGCCAGATCATTACTTGATTGTGATGCGTAAGAAAAAATATGGTAGGCCAATGCAACCCCTCCTTAATTTGGCAGCAAGAATACATTTTTCTTGCCCAATATTCTTTGAGATTCAAGAACCAGATCATTAAACCTGGAGCTATTTCCTTGCTCGTAATATACCTGAGCCTTTACGCCTCTTAGCAAGGCTTCATCCTTAAGGGCTTCTAATGCATTTTTGGTTCGAGCAAAGACCTTGTCATTTGCATTTTTTCCAGGGCCACCAACTTGAATTAACTCCCCATTCCTGCCGATGACGTCAATTCCCGAAACAACCTGCCCATTTCTAATGATTGGGATGTCTTCAATAATAAGATTGCCATCTTTGTCCAGCCTAGAAACGGCGGCAACTCTGCCGCCTGATATCTCCGCGACTCTTAACTCACGCTGAAGAGCCAACAGCTTTTTCGGACCTAACCCTAAAGTAGAACCAACATCACCACTAGATGTCGCGACAAAATCGGGAACAAACGGCTCCTTGTTTGGAACATCACAGCACGCCGATGCACCTTGTCGTACCGATGCGCTCCAAACCCAGTCACCACGCGCCTTACAGCACGTTCATACCCCGCATTTCCGCCAGTTTATCTGA
>NZ_SCOH01000129.1 GCF_005503445.1 Chitinivorax sp. B
TAGCGGGTGACTTGGCCGTTCGGGTCGGTGGCGGTCTTGACCAGCCCGAAGTTACCGTAGCTCCACGACCAGACGCGGCTCTTGCCGGGTTTGTTGGCGGCATCCAGCTCGGTGACGGTTTTCTTATTCAGGTTGCCTTGCGCATCGTAGTCGAACTGCGTCAGTCGGCCCGGTTCGGTGATCTTGGTCCGCAGCCGCCAGCTCGGGTGCCACTCGGTCTTGATTACGCGTTGCTCAGGTTTACCTACCGCTTCAGTGCGGCTGGTTTCCAGGTTGCGGGTCAGGTCGTATTGGTAGGTGGTCTGGATGCCGTTGAAATCAACAAACTGGATGGTGTTGCCATTGCCATCGTACTGATAGGATTGGGTGCGGACGCAATTGCTGCCGCAACTTTCCGTGAAGGTTTTGATGCTGGGCAAACCCATGGTCGTAGTCAGCTCATAATGACTGACGGCACCCAAGGCATCCAATACGTCTACTTGCAATAATGCCGGTTGCGTCACCACATTGTAGGCAAAGCTATTCTCCCAGTAGCCGTCGACCACTATCTTGGGCGATGTGGTGTAGGTGACGGTGATCCGCTCTGCGCCGTTAGCATGCTCAGTGAGCTTGGCAAAACCGTCGGCGTTATAGGCAAAATTGGCAAAACGTTGTTTGTTCTCATCGATGATGCCGGTCAAGGCTTGCGGTTGCGCGCCGCCCTCGATCAATGCCGGCTCGGCATACCGATATTCACGCACCGCTGCATCGGGATAGGTGACGCTGATCAGTCGGTCTTGCAGATCGTATCCATACTGCACGGTCTTGCCATCCGGCCCCGTTACCGACTGCAGTCGATCATACCTGTCATAACGGAAAGACAGTTTTCGATTGAAATTATCCGTGACCGCAATCAGCAGATTCGGCGAGGCAGCCATGTCCACTGGCGTGGTGGCATCGCTGTATTGCAATTTTCTCAGATAACCGGAGCGACTCAATATCGAGATCAGGCGTCCCTGATTATCGTATTGCTCGATGTCCTCCCGATCATCGCAGCTGCGATAGGTCCAGCCATCTTTGCGATTGCCGGTCAGGATGTGGGTCACATCGGCATCCGATTGCCAGACATTTCCCTTCTGGAGATAGGTGAAGACCCCCCCCATTGGCCCGTTGAACACGCACTGTATCCAACCTGCTGGGGCCAGATACAACCTGATGAGCCTTGATCGAACGCCGATAGGTATGGGTCCAACCCGCGCCCAGATAGGGCGCGCTGTTATAGGTCCGGACAAAGCCGAGCTGACTCTGGCCTGAGGGCGCAATGTCGACTTCAACTTGACGCTTGTTGCCAGTGCCAATTTCGATGGGATTGCCCTTGAAGGGATTCTTTCCTCGTATGGGACACATCCCCAGTTTTTTATGCCGTTCCAACAAAATAACGGGCTCCGGATAACAGAGTAACTGGCCATCCGGTGCGCGCATGCTGACCAATTGGGGTCCGCAGCTGATTCCCCGCGCCCAGACATGGGAAAACTTTTCTTCGCCGGGGCACAGTGCATTGTTGACGCCTTCCCAGCCAACGCCACCCGGTACACCGTTTGGCGTCAGTTTAAAACTCTGATACCCATTATTTCCTTTTCCTCCCGGCATGCTACAGGTCTTGTTCGCATGGATGGTCAAGGTTGGGTCAAATGCGCCAACTGGCGGTGGCGCATCAGGCTTTTCGCATTCAACCGTTCCCCCTAACTGAACACACTCGGAAACATCCATGGCCCAAGCTGAGCCACTGAGCAACAGTGCACCGATAAAAATGGGGTTAAGTGTCGAAAATTCGTACAATTTCATCTCAATTCACTCTTGAACAACATAATTCAATTAGCCTCAACCTCGATTGGTGAGGACAAACCAATGCATTGTTAACTTTTCATGACAGGGTGGGCGACCATGCGCTGTCTACCCTATCCGCCTCGCCAACTTGCCTGGCGGATCCCAGCGGGTTTGCTGGCTTTTTTTGATGAGCGCGGGGACAGGTCAGATATTGCCGACGTGATCGGCATGAAAGAATA
>NZ_SCOH01000130.1 GCF_005503445.1 Chitinivorax sp. B
GGAACACCACGTCCATCAGGTTGTGGCGAATGTTGATCGGGGTACGTGGGTCGGGCAGATCGACGAGGTGGGTGAATAGGACCATGGCCAAGGTTGACGGTGAAGGATTGGGGTTCGCAGCTTACCGGACTGGGCACCAGGTTGCTTGATGAGGTGCACTGTCGCACCTGAATTTATGCCGATGGCAAGTTCGATCCCGCCCTGGGCGGCAGGGAGAGTTCAGAGAGAGTGACGTACAAAGTGTTGAGGCTGTACTAGCCAATCATCAAGCTTCTGTTCAAGCACGAGTAATGGAAATCTACAATCAGCTACCAACAGGAATTTCACGTGAACGCTTTACTACAGTTTCCATCACTAGAGCATTGAATCCAAATACAGGACAAACTGCTGATATTCTTACGGTGAACGGCGGTTCTATATACCAAAATGAAGTGAAAATGATGGCACGCGCAAATGGATTCATAACTACCCGTGGATTTGGAAAGATTCACGCCGAAGTATTAGGCCGGCAGGCGGCAGAAGCACGAGGATGGGTACCGTTGGTGACGCATTCGAGCAGACCGCACTGCGAAGGCTGCACAAATGATCTGATTACCAATAGTATATTGCAAGGCACACCTAGATAAAGATTTACCAGATACGGGGAGGTGGTTGTATGAGAGAAGTATTTGAAGACTATAGCGATGAAATTATGGAGTCCATGGACTCGGTGATCGATGATGAAGTGCAGAGGAAGGGTATTACAATATGGGCATTAGAAGCCAAATCTGCAATAGCATTTTGTTTGTGCTGCTGTGAAAGATTATTTTTGAACTATGCAGTATTCAGTCGTGAATCAGGATCAGGAAGTGAGAGTAAGCTTAGAAAACTGATTGATATCGCTTGGAATAATCTACTTACTGGGGGTGATAATTATCAAGCGGAAATGCATGAGCTACTAGATGAAGCTGGTAACTTCATTCTCGATGAGCAGGAGCATAGGCTGGCTGCTCATGCTGCAACAGCAATTTCAGTGGTAGAACTAAGCATTGGCTCTTTCAATGCACAGCCGAATGAGTTCGCCATTGAGTGCTATAGATTGGTTCTTCAGGATATTCTAAGATTCGTTATCGATGACGCGCTTTACTCAGGAAAGTCATTTTCATCGGTGCCTGATGAATTATTTGAAAGTTGCTTTTGGGTTGAAGAGCTAGATCTAAACGTTAAGATACTAAAATTGTTGCGCGGAAGTGAATATTCCATTGGAGAAGCAATTTCGGAAGTCCGCTCTTTGTGTATTAATAATTCTGCAAGCAATATTGGCGTGACCGGAACCGGCAGTAACTGACCGGCATCTGCCCGAACAGTACCGCTAGTACATTATTGGGCCGCTACCGTTACGACGCCGACGGTAAACGCATCGGCCGCAGAAATCGATGGGATCAGAGTGGTTGATTATCAACAGATAACTACCCGGATTTGGATTTTGACCTGAATTAAATGGGATGACGGAAGCGAACCAAGGAATTTAAACATGGGGAGGTATATGCGATACCTCTCAATGAGGACGTTGAACAAATCTCAACGCTTGCTTGCTGGTTTACTGGGCATCCCTTGCCTGATTGCCACTGCCATCCCCACCCATGCGGCGTTGGCGCCGGTGCCCGAAGCCGTCTCCCGGCTGGTGCAATCGCGCCTGGCGCCGTCAGCGCAAGACACGCTGGCCACGCGGTTGGATCATGAGCTGGCGCAGTTGCAAGCAGTGTTGAATCGCCGGCGCCCGGCGATGGCGGCGTTCCTGCCGCTGCCAGCGGGGGTTGAGCAACCGCTGGACACCGCCAGCTTCTCCGCCTTGTTGACGCGCCGGCTGGCGGCCTTGCAGCTTTTGCGGCAGGACACGGCCGCGCGTATCGGCGCGATGACCGGGACCGCTGGCGGCGAGCTGCAAGCGCAGGTCGAGCAGCGGTTTGAGGGCTTGCGGCAAGACCTCACCGCGCTGAT
>NZ_SCOH01000131.1 GCF_005503445.1 Chitinivorax sp. B
TTGATGCCATTATCCCAATACTGCCCCGGGAAGCGCAGGTTATACACGAACTGGCTGCCGTTCTTGTCGGCATCCTGATCCGGCAGGGTGTTGCCGAAGGCTTCGCTTTCCCAACGCCAGATCAGGCATTTGTTGAACGCGTCGTAGATGGCGCGTGGGGTGTTGAGGTGGTCGGCGTAGACGTGGTAGATCAGCGGTTTGCTGGGGTCGCTGTTGTTGGGGCGCACCACCGCAATCGGGGTGTCGCCCAGCCAGAGGTGATCCTGGGTCGGGCTTTGCGTGGCCGGGTCGGCGTGTTCCGCCAGCAGGTGGCCGGCTTCGTCGTAGATGAACTGGATCGGTTTGCTGTTGGCGGTCTTGAGAGCCAGTTGCCCTTGCGCGTTGTAGAAGAAGCCGCTGACGCTCTGGCCGTTCTTCAAGGCGAAGCGGGGTGGCCGGCGTTACAAACCACCAAGGCGGTACTGGAGAGCTTGATGTTAACGCACGCTACCGACCATTTCAGTCGGCAGGCTGGCCGCTAAAAAAACAAGCCCGGCTAAGCCGGGCAAGGGGGATGACCTTATCTCAAATCCGCTAACGGGTGCTGAACCAGCCTGATCGGCTCACCCTGAAGAACCAGGCCTGAGGCGGCCGGCGACAGATCAATCACGCTGACCCCAATGATTGGGTGACCCCATTGGTTGGTTATTTACTTTTTTCCTCAAACTCTATTAGCATAGCCTCGATTTGCTGACATTCCGTGGCATCAGGCTCAACCCCTCCACCATCACGAATTCCCTTGAGCAAATAATACTCTATCTCTGAACGTATTACGCCACGTTGTAAGATTTGAATATATTTTTTCAAGTAGCGGCGTCTGACTTCGCTCAGAGTGAACGTGCCTGCTGCTAAAAATTTAGCATCGGCAATGGCAATTTTATCTGGCGGCCAGTCCGCACTTTCCTCTGCAATGTCATTTAAAGCCATGCTAAGCCCCTTCTTGGCATTCGCTAGCGACTTTTTTTCTATTTGCTCTAAGAATCGCGACGGCATTCCTGGTGGGGTCGTTGGGTATTTTGGTGCATACCACTCAAAGTAGCAATCAAGAAAAACTTTTAGCGCTTGATAGTCACTGTTAGAAGTTGATTTATTTGCCATATCTATTCACAAGTACATCTATCAGCCCGAACAGGAGTCCCAAATTCAGCGTTGGCTGCTGGGATGTATTGTAACGGACCGAGTGGATTCAGTGGGCTAATGCCGTTAATCATATTTCTGGAAGACCCTCCTTCACTTTGCGGTCCTCCATTAATGTCAATTAACTGCTGTTCTCTTCCTCTAATTGCAGAGTAATTTGTAGATGACTTATCTAAAACTGGAGGGAGAAATCCCTCTGCATTCAAATGTGGCTGGCCAGCTGCTCGATCCTTAATATTGGTTTCCGGGTCATTAGTTCCTGAAGTTCGACCACTATAACATTGTCCTGTTAGTGGATTGTAACGTGTATATGTCTGATAAGTCTTTTGCTTAGTTAGGTCATTCAGTGTTTTGGTAAGCCTTTCCGCCAACTGTCTTTGTGCTTCCGCTGATGGACTGGGCACGCCAGGCACAGGCATCACAGGGGGAGGCAAAATAGCAGGTACCAATCCTGTAGAATCACTGAGGCTGAGCGGATTTCCAAATATATAGGCGTAAGTATTCAACCCACCCTGCAACCCAATCGGATCACTCTGAATGTATCTGCCGGTGTCCGGATTATAGGTCCGATACCAGTTATGACTGAGCTTGATGCCATTATCCCAATACTGCCCCGGGAAGCGCAGGTTGTACACGAACTGGCTGCCGTTCTTGTCGGCATCTTGATCCGGCAGGGTGTTGCCGAAGGCTTCGCTTTCCCAGCGCCAGGTCAGGCGTTTGTTGAACGCGTCGTAGATGGCGCGCGGGGTGTTGAGGTGGTCGGCGTAGACGTGGTA
>NZ_SCOH01000132.1 GCF_005503445.1 Chitinivorax sp. B
GAAAAACATCGGCGGCTGTGGAAGAACTGTGAGCGGCAGTTGAATACCAGCTTGCAGTTCATCCATCTCGCCTTCTTGGCTCTATTGCTCAAAAGACTTTGAACAGGCTCTAAACACATTGCTGTAATGTGCGCATGCGTGGCAGGCGGAGGTCTGCTCCCATTGTGACCTGGGAACAAGGGGGGGTGAACATGACCGACTGCATCTCCATATCACGGTCGGCGCGATCCAGGCCTATCACCAGGTGTCGCGGCACAGTCATCCTCTGGCCGTGGCGCGATTACGGACCGCCGTCATGGATCGGCTGCAAAGTTATCATGGGGGTGATGACGTCCTGGGGATCAGTAGTCATAACTTCCCCGAATCCCAGTCACGGTGACGATCCGGCCAGGCCTCATGTTGTGCAACCCATCGACGCTTATCGCCTGTGTGAAGCGGCGCAAAGCTGAGTATACTGTCCGAAGCGGAACAGGCGTTTATCGCCAGCCGGTCCTCAGATTCACCCATGGTATTTCATGTGGAATGAATTTTATATAAACCAATTGCTTACCATATGCGGAAAATAACAATTAATTGTGAAATGCACATCATATAGCGATAATAAAATTTGAAAGCAAAGTTGAAAACGTTTTCAAAAAATCAATCCAAACCTATACATTCACCATGGTGAATGTTAAATAAGTAAAGTCCCCTATGAACTACGATAAACAGTTGATTATTGTGATGGTGTCGCCACCCGATAATCTACGGAATTTTGGAAAATACCTGTATGAAAAGCATCGTCAAAACTCCGAACTGGTGGAATATGACATTGCGAACAAGACCCCAACGCTAATAGCAAGTGCGGGATTGGGTGCATTGACAGAAAATTCACGGATCCAGATTGTGGGACACGGCGATCTGAATGGTGTTTCCTGCGCCGGTAAAAATGGACGGGTGCTTGCTAAATTTATTGCTGAGAAAGCAGCGCCAGGCGTAAAAAGGATCAAAAAAATCAGCCTGACCATTTGTTATGCTGCGGGCAATCCGACTCGGCAACCAGAGGCTGCCAATCTATATGATAGCTTCGCTGCGGAGTTTCACCGAAGCCTCAGAGCGCACCACGCAGTCATTGCCGATGTAACAGCGCGTCCAGCAACGATGATTGTTAACAAGCATGGGCAGAAGGAAACGCGTTTTAGCTACGGCACCTTTGGTGAGGCCTATCAACACCAAGGGGACAATACCAAATACTTGTTGACATGGAATAACAACGATCAGGTGATCATCAATTTGCGACCGGGTGATGTGGACATGGAAGGATAACGACACCTTATCGCGACACTGTGGCATAAATCGACTTCGGGAGCGCGGAAGCTCATCTGGGCATCGATTTATGCCACAGCCACTGCCCACGCATTAGACAGCATCACTTGTTCGGCTTGGGTGAGCAATACCGGTATATGCCCAGTGCCAAACAGCTCAACCCACCTGCCGATGTAACGACCACAACATAGCCACCGCTGAATCGTGCAACCGACAACAGCAAAACCCCTATTCCAATCAACGCCAGCGCATTCAATTGCCGCGCAGTCATTTTCTCTAGCACCACAACACCTCCATCATTATCACAACACAACTTTTCGCCACGGTAACTGCGATTTGTTGGATAGGCAACAATCAGCATACCCACCATTCGCCGACCTAGGGTAACCGCAATGACCAATGAGCAGGCGTTACACTCGCTGATTGCCATGTTGTACAGTCCGGCCTGAATAAATCGACAATCAGCAATGTCCGGGCTGGAGTCGGCGCCAAGTCCAGGCCACTGGGATCAATGGCGGCATTGATTTGACTGCGATCAAGGCCAAAAGAAGCCGTAGCTTCCGCAGGATCATGCGCAGGTTGTGTCCGCAGCAGCGCATGGAACGCATCGCCATCGGTGCCTTTCAGCCAGTTCCGCCGC
>NZ_SCOH01000133.1 GCF_005503445.1 Chitinivorax sp. B
GACCCCAGCAAACCGCTGATCTACCACGTCTACGCCGACCACCTCAACACCCCACGCGCCATCTACGACGCGTTCAACAAACGCCTGACCTGGCGTTGGGAAAGCGAAGCCTTCGGCAACACCCTGCCGGATCAGGATGCCGACAAGAACGGCAGCCAGTTCGTGTACCACCTGCGCTTCCCGGGGCAGTATTGGGATAATGGCATCAAGCTGAGTCATAACTGGTATCGGACCTATAATCCGGAAACCGGGCGGTATGTTCAGAGTGATCCGATTGGGTTGCAGGGTGGGTTGAATACTTATGGGTATGTGGGTGGGAATCCTCTGATATTTTTCGACCCACTCGGGTGGGCCTTCAATACTGGCGGGAGAGGGGTTGGCAGAGGTGGGAGATTTGGGCAGGATTGGAAATTTGGTGATGGAGACCCAAAATCCCTGGATGCTGCAAAGAACTTTGTAAATCCAAATTTTACAAAACTAAAGGAAATACCTTGGTCAAGTAAAATGGTTAAAAATGCGGCGAAAGATATTGAGAATGGGGCAACCGAAGTATGCGTAGGAAGTAAAGCAGAAGCTGCTGAGCTTTTCCTGGGGAAATTCCACGGGCAAGGTTATAAGAATACATCAGGCTTTAGGCCAACACAGGCCAAAGATTTCTTTGGTGGCAAAGAGGGGACATATCATTGGGATATTGGGAAAGATGCGTACCCTCATGGCCAATCACATTTGCAAGTGCACACTCATGGTGGTGATGTAGTCAGAATATATTTCCCTGATTGAAAGGAAGAAAATGAATCATTACTTGCGAATTTGCAATGCACTGGATAGTAAAAGGGCTCTTGCAGCTGAGATTCAAGCTCTAGATGAAAATAATAGAGCATGGATTGGTGTATACCCATTGGATTTGTCCAATATGTCTGTTCGCGAGATGTTGAGCCGGAAATCTTTTCATGTTCCGGATGGAAGTGATCCTATATATAGGATTAGGATTTTTGAAGTGAGAAATAAATTAATTGATCTTGATGAGTATATATGCGAGAAGGATATTGTTAATAGGCGTGATTTAATTATTGTTGGAAATGAATCACTTTTCTCGACTCTTAATGAATTATCTGTTAATTTGGAAGATGTCGGTTTGCCTTATAAGTGTGATTACCCTTTGTAGGCATTTGATTCGGTATTGTCGCTGTTCTTCAGCCTCGGATGATCATAGCTATGTTTGCTTGAACGCGCGTAATCATCTGACTTGCTGAAATGTAGCAAACCTTGCTGGGTCGAGAAGTATGCGACCCAGCAACCGCCTGCTGAAGGAATAAATGGGGTCAGAGTGATTGATCTGTCGCCGGCCGCCTCAGGCCTGGTTCTTCAGGGTGGGCCGATCAGGCTGGTTCATCACCCGTTAGCGAACTTGAGATAAAGTCATCCCCTTACCCGGCCTAGCCGGGCTTGCTTTTTTGCCGCCAGCCTGCCGGCTGAAATGGTCGGCAGCGTGCTTTAACACCAAGCTCTCCAGTACTGCCTTGGTGGTTTATAACGCCGGCCGCCCCCGCGTCGCCTTGAAGAACGACCAGAGCGTCACCAGCTTCTTCTACAACGCGCAAGGGCAACTGGCGATCAAGACCAGCTATGGCAAACCGATCCAGTTCGTCTACGACGAAGCCGGCCACCTGCTGGCGGAACACGCCGACCCAGCCACGCAAAGCCCGACCCAGGATCATATCTGGCTGGGCGACACCCCGATTGCGGTGGTGCGCCCCAACAGCAGCGACCCCAGCAAACCGCTGATCTACCACGTCTACGCCGACCACCTCAACACCCCACGTGCCATCTATGATGCGTTCAACAAACG
>NZ_SCOH01000134.1 GCF_005503445.1 Chitinivorax sp. B
CAGGATCACCTCTGGCTGGGCGACACCCCGATTGCGGTGGTGCGCCCCAACAGCAGCGACCCCAGCAAACCGCTGATCTACCACGTCTACGCCGACCACCTCAACACCCCACGGGCCATCTACGACGCGTTCAACAAGCGGCTGGTATGGCGCTGGGAAAGCGAGGCGTTCGGCAACACCCTGCCGGATCAGGATGCGGACAAGAACGGCAGCCAGTTCGTGTACAACCTGCGCTTCCCGGGGCAGTACTGGGACAACGGCATCAAGCTGAGTCATAACTGGTATCGGACCTATAATTCTGAAACCGGCAGATACATTCAGAGTGATCCGATTGGGTTGGGTGGCGGGTTGAATACTTTTACTTATGCGCTGAATAATCCAATCGGATTTATAGATCCATATGGTTTGTGGGCATGGGGGGATCCGTTGCCGCAGGGCTTGGTTGATTTTTCGGCAGGATTTGGAGACACACTGTCTTTTGGCGCAACAGATTGGCTTCGTGATCAAATGGATGTAAATGGATCAGTTAATAAATGTTCAAGTGCTTACGGGAATGGAGAATGGGGAGCAATTGGCCTAGGCATGGCATTTGGCGGAGCTCATCTTGGTAGGAATGCCTTGTATCAGATGGGAAAAGCTGGGGGCCTTGGCGAACGCTTAGGTAGAGGCGCCGGGCGCTTATTTTCCGATGGTCGGTCGTGGAACTCAGTTCGAGATACATGGAGTTTAGCGGCAGGAAATGGTCAACGATGGTTGGCTGCAAACGGCCAAAGTCTGCATCACTGGCTCGTCCCTCAGCGATTCGGTAAAGTAAATGCTGGCTTTAATTATCTTCCATTGACAGCTGGATTTAATAGCTGGATGAATGGCTCTACAGCATCTAGGGTCGCTGTGGAATGGGGATTCCGTGTGGGTGTGGCCGGAATTTATGGCGCCCCAGTTACTGCCGCAATGAATGGAAACGATTGTACTTGTACAGAGTGAGACGCTCCTATGGAACTTAGCAAACGTATATCACAATCTAGAATTCGGATTCGGAGTGGCTTGCGACTGATTGCATTCTTATTTGCCATAGTTGTGTTGGGCGTACTTATGGATGTAATTTGGATGGCAAAACTAAGTGGAATCTTTAGTGTCTTTTTTATATTGGTTACTCTGCTTGAATGCTGGAATGTTTATCGATTATCCAAGGGGCAGAATGAAAATCATAATTCCCCTCCTGATGATCCAAGCGTATAGAATTTTAGATTAGTAAGATAGGTATCTCTGCAATCATTGGGGTCAGAGTGATTGATCTGCCGCCGGCCGCCTTGCGCGGCTGGTCGCGGTCGGCTCAGGCCTGGTCCTTCAGGGTGCACCGATCAGGCTGGTTCAGCACCCATTAGCGGACTTGAGATAAAGTCACCCCCTAGCCGGGCTTGCTTGTTTTAGCCACCAGCCAGCTGATCGAAACGGTCGGCAGTGTGCGTTAACATCAAGCTCTCCAGTATCGCCTTGGTGATTTGTAACGCCGGCCACCTGCTGGCGGAACACGCCGACCCGGCCACGCAGAGCCCGACCCAGGACCACCTCTGGCTGGGCGACACCCCGATCGCGGTGGTGCGCCCCAACAACAGCGACCCCAGCAAACCGCTGATCTACCACGTCTACGCCGACCACCTCAACACCCCACGCGCCATCTACGACGCATTCAACAAACGCCTGACCTGGCGTTGGGAAAGCGAAGCCTTCGGCAACACCCTGCCGGATCAAGATGCGGACAAGAACGGCAGCCAGTTCGTGTACAACCTGCGCTTCCCGGG
>NZ_SCOH01000135.1 GCF_005503445.1 Chitinivorax sp. B
CGCCAACGCCAACGCCAACGCCAACGCCAACGCCAACGCCAACGCCAACGCCAACGCCAACGCCAACGGGCAGTGTGCCAAAGCACCCACTGATTGGCTACTGGCATAATTTCGAAAATGGCTCTGGTTACATCAAGATGAAAGATGTCGCCCCAGCTTGGGACATCATCAATCTCTCTTTTGCAGAAAACAAACCCGGCGGCTCAGAAGGTGAAGTTGCATTTACCTTATGCCCAGTTCGCGAATGCGGTACCAACGCCGAAACTGAAGAGGAATTCATCGCCGGTATTCGTACACAACAGGCAAAAGGCAAAAAGGTGCTGATATCGCTGGGTGGTGCGAATGCTCATATCCAGCTCAACTCCGCCGCAGCCCGTGACAATTTTGTCCGCACCATGGGCGACATCATCAGCCGTTATGGGCTGGATGGACTGGATATCGACCTGGAAGGCGGTTCACTGGCCTTGGCCAACGGCGACAGCGATATCAACAACCCGACCACGCCGGCAGTAGTCAACATGATTGCCGCCGTGAAGACACTGAAAGCCCGTTTCGGCAGCAAATTCATCTTGACCATGGCACCGGAGACCGCTTACGTGCAAGGTGGGCAGATCACTTATGCCGGCATCTGGGGGGCGTATCTGCCCGTGATTCACGGGCTGCGTAACGAGCTGACCATTCTGCATGTGCAGCACTACAACACCGGTGGCCTGCCCGGTACGGATGGCAAGAACTACAACCCGGGCACTGCCGATTTCCATGTTGCAATGACTGACATGATGCTGACCGGATTCAGCCTAGGTGGCGATGCCAACAAACGCTTCCCGGCATTGCGGCCGGATCAACTGGCCTTTGGTCTACCTTCCGGCTCCCGCTCGGCATCCAGCGGTTTCACCAGCCCAGCGGAAGCGCAGAAGGCAGTGGATTGCCTGACCAAAGGCACCCATTGCGGCCAGTACAAACCTGCCAAGACTTACCCGGCTTTCCGTGGCCTGATGACGTGGTCCATCAATTGGGACCGCGCTGATGGTTACAACTTCTCCGGAGCCCATCGCGCTTATTTGAACAGCCTGCCCTAAGGGACATATCGGCAGGATCAGTGACGGGCCTGCACCCACCTCAACGGCGGTGTGATCGAATCATCACCCGCCTTTTTCCAGTTTTGCTATGGAGAGCGAAATGAACATGATGCCCATGATTCGTGCATTGGCCACCGTATCGGTAATCAGCCAATGTGCACTGGCGGTCTCGACAGCCTATGCTGCCCCGGTCACCCAAACCCGTGCTACTGCAGCACCTGCATGGCAGGAAGGCAATACCTACAGTGCTGGTACGGTTGTCAGCCATAAAGGGCACAACTACAAGGCGTTGGTAACACATACCGCCTATGTCGGTGCCAACTGGAACCCAGCTGCGACCAATACCTTGTGGCAAGACCTGGGGGCTGCAGGTACACCCACACCGACGCCTGTACCGACTCCGACACCCAAGCCAACGCCAACGCCAACGCCAACGCCAACGCCAACGCCAACGCCAACGCCAACGCCGCAGCCTACCCCGGTACCGACACCAACGCCTACCCCATCCAACTGCAACTATCCGGCATGGGATACCAACACCGCCTATACCAGTGGCCAGCGCGTGGTGTATCAAGGCAAGTCGTATGAAGCGAAATGGTGGACCAAGGGCGACAACCCAACACAATCTGGCGAATGGGGCGTGTGGAAAGCCGTGACCAATTGCAGCGTGCCAACCC
>NZ_SCOH01000136.1 GCF_005503445.1 Chitinivorax sp. B
GACGAGCTGCGTGTGGCTGACCCGGAGGGTGCGGCGCAGCTGGCGTTATTCAACCGCGTGGCACTGAGCGTGATCCGGCAGCATACCAAGCGCAAGGACAGTGTCGCGGGCAAGCGACAGCGGGCAGCATGGGATCCGCGCTTCAGAACTGAGCTTTTATTTGATTAAACAAGGAGTAAAGTTCGATCCCGCCCTGGCCCTATCTCATTGGTGATACAATTGTCATAATGGTGGCGGTTAGGTTGAATTGCGATAAAAATACTAAATCCTGATTGTGGAGTAAGAAATATGAAACGAAATAGACTGTTTGCTTATGCTTTGTCTGGTTGTATGCTTTTGATATCATTAACATCTTTTGCAATGCCTGCTCATTTTGGTCAAAACTTGATCATAAATGGTGGGGCAGAGGTAGATGCTGCTGGTAGAGGTAGTGCTTTAGGCCTTGTTCCAGGTTGGGTGAGTCAACAAAATGGCGCGATGGTGATTAGGTACGGTGCAAATCTACATTCTCCTACGATAGAACAAAGTAGCCAATTAAATGGCGGAGTTCAATTTTTTGCTGGTGGTGCCGGCATGCGTGATGTTTATATGCAGCAATTTATTGACTTAAAGCCATTTTCAGACTGGATTGATCTAGGTCGTGCAAAATTCCAGGCAATGGGCTGGTTTGGAGGATTTGGTAATAAAGATGATACAGCTGGGATATCGTTAACATTTCTAAATGATCAGCAGGATCTGGTTTCATATCGTTTGGGTGATATTGATGCATTCGCTCGAGGCAATAAGACTGGACTCATTTTTCAGGATATGAATGAATTTGTACCAATAGGCGCCACACAGCTTATGGTCACTTTGGATTTCCATCGAATGAGTGGTGATTACAATTACGCATATGCCGACAATTTATTCTTTTCAATTAATTCTGTACCAGAGCCTAACACTGTAGGGCTGATAATTCTGGGAATGGTTGGAATATTGGGCGGGTGGTCTCGTAGAAGACAAATTTAACAAATTTTATTACAAGAGGTATTAATCATTTCGTTACACACAACCCACTTGGCATAATACAATGTTTGCCTGAGAGCTGATTCTTCTGCCCACTTTGCGCTACCGGTATAACTCTTGCGTTCGAGGTGTCCTTTTGACGAAAGAACCGTGGTGACGAGGTGGGCAATGGAAGGAATTTGCTTGGGCGGAATTAGGCACCCGACTTCGACAGATAATATCATAAACCATTGATTATTAAATGCTTGCATTTAAAGCACTCCACTACAGAAACAGCAATTGCTTGCTGGCGGTCGGTTTTTGACCCCTAAGGCGGACAGAATGCGGATTTGTTCCTGGTCGATCGACGAGATCCCCGAAATCGGTTGCTCATTAGTCGGCCCTGAGCAATCGGCTTTCGCCTGATTCTAAAGGCGAAAAGCGAAAGTTACGCTGCTGAGATTTGCAAGGTTTCGCTAAAATGGGCGCAATTCCTTGCAAATTTTCGAGGGCTAGATGGGAACCAAATCAGTCGGACCGCAGAGCAACGATATGTTTCGTCAGCGTTTAGACGAGTTGGTGAATCCGCGCCACCCCAGGGCGGGATCGAACTTGCCATCGGCATAAATTCAGGTACGACAGTGCACTTCATCAAGCAACCTGGTGCCCAGTCCGGTAAGCTGCGAACCCCAATCCTTCACCGTCAACCTTGGCCATGGTCCTATTCACCCACCTCGCCGATCTGCCCGACCCACGTACCC
>NZ_SCOH01000137.1 GCF_005503445.1 Chitinivorax sp. B
CGCCAACGCCAACGCCAACGCCAACGCCAACGCCAACGCCAACGCCAACGCCAACGCCAACGCCAAATGATGTGTTGACAAATGGGGTGGCAGTATTGGGTCTGAGTGCGCCAAGTAATGTAGAAAAGCGTTACACCATTGATGTACCTACAGGTGCGCGTTTCCTTGCAATCCGTACGGGAAGTGGAACGGGAGATATGGATCTGTATGTCAAGGCTGCGAGTGCGCCAACTAAAGGACGAAATGGTACAAGTGATGCCAAGTCAACCGGTGAAACGAATTCGGAGTATGTTTTGATCAACAGCCCTAAACCCGGTAAATATCATGTATTGCTGCATGCATATGATCAAGCAGATGGTGTATCGGCTATTGCGGTCGTACGTTAAACCTTTGCTGACGTTGATGGCAGCGCAATTGCCAAGTTGATCATGTTGAGGCGACTCCATGGTTACTGGATGCAACAGATTGTGAAAGATTAAATACATGAATTTTAAGTACACTTATTTGGCATGCATGGTGACATTGGCATTGGCCGGTCTTGCACGTGCAGCGGACGAAGCGGATATCAACAGTGGTCGTAGTACCAATGTCGAAACTGCAACGATTGAACTACATACTGGAGAAAAAGTCAGCTATCAGATTATCGATGGAAATGCCATGATCGGCGATATGGTCATCGGTAAGCATCTAGAGATTCAGCGTACACGTATGATTCGAGATCTGTCGGTACATAACTGGCAGCGAGATTTCATTGTGAAACCACAGGCTCGTAAGACTGTGCAAGGGTTGGTTATGACGGATGCTGAAGATAATCCTTCGTCCAATTCGACCCGGTGGCCAAACAATACTGTTTACTATACGTTTTCACCCGGCTTTTCCCCGCGTGGTCGAGATGCTGCTTTGGCAGGTATGAAGCTGATTACCACCAAGACGGCTATCCAGTTCAAGGAACGTACTAACGAAGCCAATTATGTAGAGTTCTTTGCTGGTGGGGGATGTTACTCATCAGTTGGGATGGTTGGTGGTAAGCAGCAGATTTCGTTGGGCTCCGGTTGTGAATATGCAGGTATTGCGGCTCACGAAATGCTTCATGCACTCGGGTGGCACCATGAGCAAATGCGCCCAGATCGTGACACTTATGTGATGATTCACACTGCCAATATCACTGCTGGTAAAGAAGGTAACTTCACCAAATTACGCCCTGGCCAAGCAGACCCAGTAGGTGCATATGATTTTGGTTCCATCATGCATTATGGTGCTTATTCGTTTAGTAACAACGGCCAGCCTACCATTACACCCAAAGATAACGGTATTCCACTATCGAATCTTGGTCAACGTCGTGAGCTGAGTGTTGGTGATGCTGCGTCGGTCAACAAGTACTATCCTGGCACGACAGCACCTACTGATATCAAAATGACTATCAGTGCCAAAGAGCTGCGGTTGGATGAAAACACGAAAGGTGATTTGGTTCTAGATATTGCCGCTTCTCAGTCAGACATGAAGTCTTTGTCATTCCAGGTTAAGACTGACAATCCTGGTTTAGTGGCAGTGAGCGGCGTTCAAGTTGGCAATGGCTCGTTTGGCAACCAACGCATTGTAACAATTGTGCCGCAGCGTAACATGTCAGGTATTGCTAATGTTTCCATTATGGCGACTGTCCGTAGTGGTAAGCAGGCAACTGTTGCTTTCAAGGTTCTTGTTAAGGATGACCCGGCCACACCCACACCCACACCC
>NZ_SCOH01000138.1 GCF_005503445.1 Chitinivorax sp. B
ACCAGCTGGACATAGCGGCGGGGGCCGGACTTGGTAATTTTGACGAACATGCCGCCACTTTACCAGCCAGCCCTGGCTTATCAAATTGATCTTGTAAGACCTAAAACGTGCCACCACATGGCTTTTTGCTTGGACACCGTGAAAAAAACCATCGTTGTTGGGTTGGCGGGGTGAAAATCAAGAAAATCGAGCGTGAACCGTTGAACTCGGGGTAGCCGCAACATCGTCGATTCGGACGCCAGATAAATCCCCTCGTCTGCCAGGCGTGGGACGACCTGGCTGGGTGGCAAGTCTTGATAAGGCGAGCTATGCAGGGTCGCCAACGCGGCTTGGCGCTCGGTCTCGCTGAGCTTGTTCGGCGGAATATTGTGGCGGCGCAATGCGCGCACCTGCCTATCCCCCTCGTTCCGCTGCGGCTCGCGCCAGCGCTGTAAGGTGCGATCACTCAGGCCGAGCAGTCGGCAGACTTCACTTTGCCGGGCGCCTTGTTGATGCGCTTGTGCAAGCCATTCCAGGATGGTTTGGCGCTGTTCGGATGACGTCATTTTCCCTCGTCCCCAAACAGCGCCTGGAACTTTTTTTGCAATACCAGCAATGCAGCCGCTTCCGCGAAGGCCTTTTCTTTGTAACGCAGCTCACGCTGCAATTGAGTATGTTGGTTTTGCAGCTCACGCAGGGCCGCCTGGCTTTCCTGGCTCGGGCTGGCTTGCACTTTGCAAAAGTCTTCACGCCACTTTGGTAATTGATGCACAAACAGGCCTTTTTCACGGCACCACGCATGCAACTCGGGCTCAGACAGCGCATGACTCTCCAGCAGCGCCTGCAGGCGCTGCTCAGCGAACCAATCGCGGCCCAGCCCTTCCAGGGCCAAGTCTGGCTTACGCAAGCGCTCTTTCATCCAACCTTTCAAGGTCGTGAAAGGCATATTCAATTCCTGCGCAACCGACTCAATCGTCCACGCTCCACGTTGCCTTACCTTGAGCAAGGCTTGTTCTTTAAATTCGGGGGAATAAGGTTTCTTTTGCATTAATTGACGCTCCTGCCAGCATCATCCGGACTTTGGTTGAGGGCGACAACTAGTCTGACTTAGGGGGTCTCAGGCAAACATTGCATTATGCCAAATGGGTTGTGTGTAACGAAATGACTAAAGTCGGGGGGACGTCGTCTCGATAGGGAAAGCTAAGATAATTTTATCAATTGGTATTCCTGCTATTTTGTACAGATATTTTATGCTTGGCATATGATTTGTGACGTAATTTGTCATAGAGTGACACATCATAACAGTTGTCATGGCTCATGAAAGCTGTTACATAAAATATAACCACATGATTAAAAATGAAGTTTTATATTTTTGAGATCTGGCCTAGAATTTGCATTCTAGTTAAGAACCCATGCACTTTAATTAATTAAAGGAATATCAATGAAGTATGTACAAAAAGGTTTTACCCTGATTGAATTGATGATCGTCGTTGCGATCATCGGTATTCTAGCTGCTGTTGCGATCCCTGCTTATCAAGATTACACCAAGCGTTCGCATGTAGCTGAAGGTCTGGGTCTGGCTTCTGGCGCAAAAGCTTCGGTAACTGAGTTCTACAGCTCGACTGGTCGTTTCCCTGGCTCGAACGTTTCGGCAGGATTGGCATCTTCAGGTTCGATTAAAGGTAATGCAGTAAATAGCGTTGGCGTTGGTGCACAAGGTGTTATTACTGTTACCT
>NZ_SCOH01000139.1 GCF_005503445.1 Chitinivorax sp. B
CCGGTGTAACCATACTGCGGAATGTCGCCCTGCCCGTTGAGGCGATTGCCCCAGGCATCGAACTGTTGCCATGCCTGTAGCAGGCCCTGATGGTTGCTCAGCCCGACGATGCTGCCCAAACCATCGCCATGATAGGTCTGGGTGCCCTGACTGGTAATGCGCAACAGCGGGTCGTCGGTCGCCCCACCGTGCACGGTGCGCCACAGCGGATTCTGGTATTGCCCGGTTGGGTAACCGGCGATGATGTCATCACCCAGATACTGGTAATCCTGACTGCCCGCGCCATCGCTGCGACCGATGCGTTTACCGTCAGCGTCGTAACGGTAGCGGCCCAGTAGCGTACCCGCTGCGCTGTCCAGATTGATCTGGGTCAGTTGTTGCTGGCTGTTGTACTGGAAGGCGTGTTTGACATTGCCGACCGTTTTCAGGGTCAGGTTGCCGTTCGGGTCGTATTGATAGCTGGCCAGCACTTCGCCGCTAGCGGCGGTTATCCGCCAAAATCAACGACTCTGACCCCAACGATTAATCCTATACTACCCCTTACGTTCAGCTGATTCTTTCAACAATTTTATCCACTGATTGCTCATGTCTGTTAAGCAATCTCCCAGTGGCCAATCTGGGGCTGATTCGATCAAATGAACCAGCGACCACGCAAGGCCAAAGCAATCATCTGGGCCAAACAATTTTATTAGCGCTCGTGCCTCGTCATTGGTAATAGGAGGAGTCACTTTAAGTATGGACTCTTCAAATTGCTTCAACCAGTCTTCTTCGACCACGGCTGATGCAGGAAGGGCTCCTAAATGCAACAATGATTGAATTGCGACCTGCATCATTACCTCCTGTTATTTATTCATTAGTTTTGGAAAGGTATCTCTATAGTAATTAGTTAACGCCTTCAATCCCTCATTGTATTTCTTTCCAACAATTGAGCGAACGTCGCGGATATCTTTGGCTAGAACATCCCTAAATGGGAGATTTGCATCTGCTTGCACTGTTTGCCTTCCTCTACTACCCCACGTACGAGTTACAACGTGCTCAGCATGAGTCATTACCAAGGCACCACCCTCTTCGTAACTAGTCCGGCCTGCTGCAGCTTGGGGCATATGATGGGGAGTAAGGTTATCACCAGCAACGCGTCTTGCGTGGAGGCTGGAAAATCTCCCTGCTTCACCGGCTCTGACGCCTTTGACAGACAAGATCAACCCTAGCTTATCCATCGTATCTGGATTAGCCAGCGCACTGGCAGCAATCCCCGGTATCGCGTAGAGCGGATTGCCTGTTTCCTGCTGCTTCTGCACCCAATGATCAGCCGCGTTCTGGGCACGGTCAAGCGCAGCTTGGCTGTCTTGCGCCTGTCTGGCCTCAAAATTGGCCATCATCGAAGTCAACATCTGCTTGCCGGGTTGTACAGCCAGTGGTGAATTGACATAGCTGGTCTGCCTGACCGGTTGCGGCTTCGCGGACGTCAACCCACTTGGGTCAATCAAGTTGATTGGATCACCATCCACATAGCCATACGGGTTCAAGCCCCCGGCCAAACCAGACGGATCACGCTGCGTAAACCGCCCAATACTCGGGTCATACCACCTTGCGCGGTAGTAGATCAGCCCCGCCACATCCGGTTCTCTTCCGGTGTAACCATACTGCGGAATGTCCCCCTGCCCGTTGAGGCGATTGCCCCAGGCATCGAACTGTTGCCA
>NZ_SCOH01000140.1 GCF_005503445.1 Chitinivorax sp. B
ATCCAGCACAGTCACCTTGAAACGCACCGTCGCCTGCTTGCCACTTTGTGATGTCGCGACCAGTGTCACGTTAGTAACACCATAGGCATTTGGCTGCGGCGATACCACCACATAGCGTTGGTTGCCAGCCATGGCATCTTCGATGCGAATACCATTAGTGGCGACTACTGCAAGGTTATCAGAGCTGACGCGGAAACTGATGGTACGCAGATCGTCTGCCGGGCCGGCCATATCCAGCACCAACTCACCCTTGGTGTTCTCATCCAACCGCAGCTCTGATGCACTGATGGTGATCTTGATGTCGGTAGGTGTTGTCGCACCTGGGTAGAACTTGTTGACTGACGTGGCATCGCCGTCGCTCAGCGCACGGCGTTGACCCAGGTTCGACAGCGGAATGCTGCTGTCTTTCGGGGTAATGGTCGGACGGCCGTTACTGCTGAACGCATACGCGTCGTAATGCATGATCGAGCGGAAATCGTATGGGCCGACTGGGTCTGCATCGCTATCACGTACTTTATTGAAGTTGTACAGTACGTTAGATGGAATGTTCTCGGAGTGGATGTTGACATAGTTGTCGCGATCCGGCCGCATTTGCTCGTGGTTCCAACCCAGTGCGTGCAACATTTCATGCGCTGCAATACCGGCATATTCACAACCGGAGCCCAACGAAATCTGCTGACGACCACCCACCATGCCAACCCAAGACGAGCAACCACCACCTGGGTAGAACTCAACATAGTTGCGCTCGTTGGTACGCTCCTTGAACTGGATGGCGGTACGATCAGTGATCAGTTTCATACCCGCACGTACTGCATCACGGCCACGCTGCGAGAAATTCGATGCAAAGGTGTAATACACGGTGTTGTTCGGCCAGCGGGTCGATCCCTTGGCGTGGTTATCGCTTGGCGGTTGCCCTTTGCGCTTTTCCACGACCGGTTGCTGCCAATTGCCGATGAACTGACGCAACGTCCGCGTATGCTGGATCTCGTCATGACGACCAATGATCATGTCACCTACCATTGCATAGCCATCCACGATGGTGTATTGCACTACTTCGCCGGTATGCAACGTAACCGAAGCCGCCCTGCCCTTTACATCACGACTGGTATTGACGCCGTTTTCATCCGAGACACCCGCGTGTGCCGCCCCCGCCAACGCCAGGGTGATCAAACCGGCCAGATATGTTTTCTTGAAGCCTTGCATACGTGTTCTTCCTATTCGTTTCATGTCTGCCCTATTGGGCAATGACGAGACGACTTGCATCTGCAGCCGTCGCCAAGAAAGGCTGAAATCAGCGCACTACGCCAATGACCGATACATTCTTGATGTCGGTGTAGGCATGCATCAGCACGTTGTACTTGCCGGCTTTAGGATTGGTGATCAATACATATTCTGCATTGGTCTCACCAGTCGATTTGCCATCTGCATTACTATTGCGGCCCTTGGTCGGCACACTGCCATGCTTCACATACACATCGGTATCACCCGTGCCATTCCCGGTACGAATCGCCAGGAAACGCGCCCCAGCCGGTACATCAATGGTGTAGAGCTTCTCGGTATCAGCTGATGCTTGAATACCCGTTACGGCCATACCATTCTTCAGCACATCACCACCCGGAGTTGGTGTAGGGGTGGGTGTAGGTGTAGGTGTAGG
>NZ_SCOH01000141.1 GCF_005503445.1 Chitinivorax sp. B
CTAAGGCGTTGTAGCGGTGTTCGATGACGCGGCCTTGTGCACTGAGGTCGAAGCGCAGGTGGCCCTGGGCGTCATAGACATAGCGATGCACGGCCGGCTGGCCGACTGCAGCCAGGTTGAGGCCGTCGGCCGCACGGTATTGGTAACGGGTTTCCGCCAGCAGGCGGTTGGCGGTGTCGTAACGGCGGGTCAGCCGCAGGCCGCTGGCATCGCGTTCTTCCACCAGGTTGCCGGCTGCGTCGTAGCGGAACTGGCGGCTGTTGCCCTGGGCATCGGTCTGGCCGATCAGCCGGCCCTGCTCGTCGTAGCGGTAGCGCACTTGTTCCTGGTGTTGCCACCAGCCATCCGGTGCGCTGACGTTGCGGCTGATGGCGGTCACTCGCCCGGCCTGGTCGTAGTGGTAGCTGGTGCTCATGCCGAGCGGGTCGGTGACGGTGGTCTGTCCGCCATTACCGCTCTGGTTGCGATACAGCAGGCTGGGGGGCACGGTCAGGTCAAGACCGGCTTGCAGGTCGGGCGCACCCAGTGCCAGGCGCAGGGCGTCACCGGCTTTGGCATCACCATACAGCCGCTCACCGAGGGTGGCCCAGGTGTCGCCAGCCCGGACCCGGTAGACTGCGGCTGCGCCTTGACCGGTCAGTTCATTGGTCCGCACCAGGGCGGTCTGGTATTGGTCGCGGGCTTGTTCGTCCTGGTAGCTGAAGGTGGTGACCCGGCCTGCCCCTTCGTCGACCTGGGTCAAGCGCCAGTCGCCGGGCCGCAGTTCGCTGTAGCCAAAGCGGACGGTGGTGCCATCGCTTTGGCTCAGGCTGGCCAGGCGCAGGCTGTCGCCTTCGTAGCGGTAGTGGGTCTGGTAGACCTGGCCGTCGTCGATCTTGCCGTCTTCCGGGCTCAGGTCGAGGGTCAGGGTGCTCAACCGCCCCTGGGCGTCGTAACCATAGCGGGTGCGGATCTGCTCGCCGCCATCCGCCAGTTGGCGGCGGATCTGCGTCAACAGCAGGCCGTCATAGTCGAAATGGACGGTGTCGCCATTGGCCAGTTCTACCCGCTTCAACAGACCATTGTCGGCATAGTGGTAACGCAGGCTTTGGCCGTCACGGTCGGTGATGGCCAGCAGGCGGCCTTGGTGGAGGCTGTCATAGCGTTCACTGACCGAACCGTCATGGTTAGTCCACACCCACTCCCCGCCCTGCACCGCAATCTGGCCCTGCTCCAATGCTTCGTCATCGCTACGATACCCCCCGTTGGCACCGTCAAAGCGATAGCGGACTTCGCTGCCGTCTTCCCGCACCCGGATCAGCGTGCTCCCAACCTGTCCGACCACCCCGCTTTCCGCCCGCAGCTGCTTGTATACCCCAACACGCCAGTTGTCGTGGTTGTCGTCGTCCTGCCGGCCCTGGCTGTTGTAAGTCCGCAGTACCCCCAACCCCAGCCCTCGGCCCATCAGCATGTCATCACGATCCTGCACCACCAGGTTGCCCGTCGCCGCATTCACGGACAGACCCGTCTGCTGCTGACCAAACCGTACCCGGCCCGACGACATCTCCAACGCCCCAGCCAACACGCCCAACTGGCTTCCGTTCGTGATCGCTACCATGCTGAATTACTCCCCAATA
>NZ_SCOH01000142.1 GCF_005503445.1 Chitinivorax sp. B
GGGGGTGCGGCAAAAATCTTGGACTACTTAAGAGGTAGTTCATGTACTCATACGAAGATCGCATCCGTGCCGTTCGGCTCTATATAAAACTGGGGAAACGCGCTGCGGCGACCATTCGCTTGCTGGGGTATCCGACAAAGCCAGCTCTCAGGAACTGGTATCGAGACTACGAGCAAGGCAACGATTTACCAGCAAGCTATGTGCGCACAAAGCAGAAGTATTCGGCCGAGCAGAAGGCCATGGCGGTCGAGCACTATCTGAACCATGGATGCTGCATGGCCACAACCCGCAAAGAGCTAGGATATCCGGAGCGTCGGACGCTGACAGCCTGGGTGGGTGAACTACGCCCAGAAATGCGGAAACGCGTCGCTGGCAAAGCCAGGGGTGAAATGCATCCTCCTGAGTTGAAACAGGCAGCGGTCATCGAACTGTGCACGCGACAGGAAAGTGCGCGCGCCATTGCACAAAAGCTAGGCGTAACCAGACCAACGCTGTACAACTGGAAAGATCAACTACTCGATCGTGGGGTTCCTGCCTCTATGCGACGTCAAAAGGATTCGCCACCAGCACTGGAGCGTGCTGAGCTGGAACGGCAACTTGAAACACTTCAACATGAGATTTGGAAATTACAGCTTGAGCACGACATACTGAAGAAGGCCAACGAACTCATAAAAAAAGGCCTGGGCATCAACCCCAAACGCCTGACCAACCGGGAGAAGACGTTGCTGGTTGATGCCTTGAGAGTAACGTATCCGCTGGTTGAACTGTTTGCGGAGTTGGGGCTTGCTCGCAGCTCCTACTTCTATCATCGAACCCGACTGCAAGTGGCTGACAAGTATGCTGGCGTGCGTCACCTCATCACTGACATCTTCGAGCAAAATCACCGTTGCTATGGCTACCGTCGGATACACGCCTCCCTGGGCAAACAGCAGCACTTCATCTCGGAGAAAATTGTGCGGCGGTTGATGAAGCAGGAGCGCCTGGTCGTTGCCACAACGAAGCGTCGTCGGTACGGTTCCTACTTGGGGGAAATCAGCCCGGCGCCAGAGAATCTCGTTAACCGCGACTTCCAGGCGACCGCCCCAAACGAGAAATGGCTCACCGATATCACGGAGTTCCAGATTCCGGCTGGCAAGGTGTATCTGTCTCCTATGATCGACTGCTTCGATGGTTTGGTGATCAGCTGGTCAATCGGTACGCGCCCAGACGCTGAGCTGGTCAATACGATGCTGGACGCCGCCATCGAGACGGTGACCAACAGTAATGATCGACCTGTCGTCCACTCCGATCGTGGCGCTCACTACCGATGGCCTGGATGGCTATCGCGGATGCGCGACGCAAAGCTGATACGGTCGATGTCACGCAAAGGGTGTTCGCCAGATAATGCGGCCTGTGAAGGATTCTTCGGACGGTTGAAGACGGAGTGGTTTTATCCCGGGAACTGGCGGACCACAAGCATTGAGCAGTTCACTCAGTCTGCTGACGCTTATATCCGCTGGTACAATGAAAAACGGATCAAGCTCTCTCTCGGCTCACTCAGTCCCATTGAATATCGAGAGCGCCTAGGTCTGACGACATAAACCCGTCCAAGATTTTTGCCGCACCCCCA
>NZ_SCOH01000143.1 GCF_005503445.1 Chitinivorax sp. B
GGGCTGATCTACTACCGCGCAAGGTGGTATGACCCGAGTATTGGGCGGTTTACGCAGCGTGATCCGTCAGGCTTGGCGGGTGGACTGAATCCCTATGCCTATGTGGATGGTGACCCGATCAACAATATTGATCCAAGTGGGTTGTTGTCTGCCAAAGTCAGCCCGGTCAGGTCTGCGGCCCCATTCACCACCAGTGGCCCGGTGATGGCGGCCGGTGGGCAGAGTTTGCGGGCCAATTCGTCTGTAGCTGTGGCCCGTCCGATTGGCAGTAGCACGCCAACTGGGGCATTAATGGCAGGTTCGACTGGTGTGTTAGGAGGTGGAATATCAACCTCCGGACTCGGTGCTATAGGCAGTGCGTTGGCTGGTGGCGCAGCAATAGGGTCCATTTTGTCGATTCCCGGGGACACTTCGAACAGCCAGCAGAAAACATATGCAACGTATACTAGGGTTCACCCGGTTACTGGGCAGGTATATGCTGGGCGCACTAGTGGTTATAAAGACCCAGCAACATTGGTTAGGGATCGTGGATTGCAACAAACTCATCTTAACAGCGAAGGATTTGCGTTCCCCGTTCTAGATGTGTCAACAACGGATTATGCTGCGATCCGCGGGCGTGAACAACAGCTCATTGATTTCTATGGAGGAGCGCAGACTGTAGGTGGTACTGCTCGGAATGCTATTAATGCCATCCGTGATCTTAACCCGAATAGATACTGGTACATGAGTGCTGCAATCGCAAAATTTGGTGTGATGCAGGACAACTCACCACCCAGGTTTAGATTTGGACCTTAATTAAATGGAAAAACGGAAGCGAACTAAGAAATTTAAAGAGGGGGAGGTATATGCAATACCTCTCAATGAGAATGAAGATGAATTTGCATTTGGTCTGGTGTGTCGAGGTAGAGATTTTGCTTTTTTTGCGCATAAAAGCATTAATTCTTCAATCCCCGAGGGTTTGCTAGAGCTACCCTTTGCATTTAGGGTGATTGTTGCCGAGGATACCCCTAAATCTGGGAACTGGCTTTGCCTTGGGTCTGTAGAGTTAACTGGGCGATATGCAGCCAATGCTTCCTATATCCGGAAGCCAATAGGCTCTGATCAGTGTTATATCTATACTGCGGGAGAAGAAAGACCAGCAGATATTGCTGAATGCAAGGGCCTGGAAATATTGGGAGTTTGGTTCTCAATGCATGTTCGACAAAGGCTATTGGATTATTTTGCAGGTCGTGAAAATGATTTCGTTCTCGCGGTTCATCGTCAGCTCGGCCTCCTTGGAAAAATTTAGAGTATGCCAGATACTCCAACGAGTATGTAATCGTCGGGGACAGAGTGGTTGATTTCAGCGGATAACTGCCGCCAGTGGCGAGCTGCTGGCCAGTTATCAATACGACCCGAACGGCAACCTGACCCTGAAGCGTGTTGGCACTGTGCAACACGCCTTCAGCTACAACAGCCAGCAACAACTGACCCAGATCAATCTGGACAGCACCGCCGGTACGCTACTGGGCCGCTACCGTTACGATGCCGACGGTAAACGCATCGGCCGCAGCGATGGCGCGGGCAGTCAGGATTACCAGTATCTGGGTGATGACATCATCGCC
>NZ_SCOH01000144.1 GCF_005503445.1 Chitinivorax sp. B
TGGTACAATGAAAAACGGATCAAGCTCTCTCTCGGCTCACTCAGTCCCATTGAATATCGAGAGCGCCTAGGTCTGACGACATAAACCCGTCCAAGATTTTTGCCGCACCCCCACCTGGAAAGTCTTGGGCGCTGTTTGACAGGCCAGATGGATGAACTGCAGACTAGTATTCAACTGACGCTCGCAGTTCTTCTATACCCGTTCTCCCAGTATGTCACGGGCATCCTGCGCAAAGGGTGCCCGACATAACCATTATTCGTCAACAGGCCTTGAGCGCGGTTGAGCCCAGGTACGACAGCGTTGATAATTTTCCAGGGCATCAGCCCACGCCTCTGGAATGGGTGTATCAATACGTTCGACAAGGGCAGCTGTCTCGGCGCGATCGCGAGCAAGGCAGGCAAAAAAGGCTAAGCTATTGATGTTCCAGTTGTCCGGATACTTAGCCAGTATGTCTGCGATACCCTTCTTCATCAAAGACCACTTGGCCTGCGACTCAGAGAACAGGTTATTGCCATATTGGTTTTCCGATGCATACCAGTAAATCCGGGTATACATCCCATACCCTTCTGATGGCTGAGTACGTTTCAACGCGTCTTGTGCAAATTGCTCAAGCGATGCTGCATTGCCCCCCCACTTCGGATCCCAGTATCTCACTGCAGCAAAATAGATTCCGTAATATTCAGGAAAACGGGATAGGCCCTCTTCCAAGAGGGGCGTTAGTTCAGCTTCCGACCAGCCTTGTACAGAGGCGAGGCTGATCATCTGAGCGTAGAATTGCGGGTCGGCGGCTGCGATCTGCTTGTTTTTCTCAAGATACTCGCGGGCTTGCTGCAGGTATTGTTTGAATGGCTTCCAGTTTTCTGGAGCGACCGTGTTGGCGTAACCGTCCCCACGATAGGCCCAGCCGCGATTGACGAGCATTTCCGCATAAGCCAGATGGGCTGACGGTGATTTAGGATATCGGCGAACCCAATTGGCGACCAGCTTCTGCTTGGCCGACCAGATTGCCGGATCTTTCCGTTGAGAATGCAGCGCTGCGGCAATGCCTGAATAGAAATAAGTCAGCTTCCACACGCCACTGGCGGTTCGCGCAGTAGGATTACGATATTCCTCCGCCAATGCTTCAAGACGTTCAAAGTTTGCATTCTTGACGTCCGTGAACGCACTGCTCCTGATCGCCTTGCGCTCCGTCAATTCGCTACTCTGTCCATGGGCGGGTAACACGGCCACCAACAAAGACAGGGAGATAAGCCCGTGACACAAATGCCTTATTACTCGGTTTCTCAATTGCCTAACGCTCCAGTTCATTTCGTGGGACATTATCGCTTACTTAAGGTATCTCTGCACAAATCAGAGTCAGACCGAATTTCATCAAACTTCAGTGAATTCCTAGTGATTTGGGCGCGTATGGCACCTCAAAAGCCCGTTTAAGACACAATCAGCCGCTGGCGGAGTCAATAGTGGTCGGCACGCAACACATTGGACAAAGCCGCCAGGCACAAAAATCGGCTGAGGTTCTTCACCAGCCCCCGGTAACGCACCTTGGCATACCCGAAGCGTACTTTCAGATCGAAAAACACATGCTTAACCTTGGCTCGACG
>NZ_SCOH01000145.1 GCF_005503445.1 Chitinivorax sp. B
TCACTGGGTCTGGACTTGGTACCGGTACTGGGTTCGGCCAAATCGGCAGCGCAGGTGGTCACCGGGAAGGATTTACTGACGGGCGAGCCGGTCAATCGCTGGGTCGAGGCGGGCGGCATCGTGCTCGGCGTGTTGCCGGGTGGGAGGCTGCTGACCAAGGGGACGACGCTGGCGAAGGTGGCGCGAGGGGCGGAGAAAGAGGCGGTGAGAGGAGAAACGTTCTTCCGTACAATGAGTCCAGACCATTATGAAAGACTAATGGCAACGGGTAAGTTGCCAGCAACTGCAGAGACTTTTATTTCTCCGACACGAGCATTTTCAGAAAGCTATGATGGCGTTCTCGTGCAGTTCAATATGAAGCCTGGTGCGTTGAGCGCACTGGAAAGTATTGGTGTGCGTGATACTTCTGCGCTTACCAAAGCAATGTATAGCAACATGTCGTTGGTTTCAAAAGGTTGGCCGTCGAGCAATGCCTTTTTTAAGGCTGAAGGAGCTCAAATAAATATCGGTCTAGGTGGAGGTGCCGCTTTGGACACATTTAATGTGTACATCCATAGTTTTTCGATGGTGAAATAATGAATAAAGATCAAAGAGCACTGATTTTGGATTTGTCCTTGGGGAAAATATCAAAAGACAAGTTCTTAAGATTATTTTCAGGTCAGGTGGAAATGAATGGGAGCTATCTTTGCGACGAGTTACACCGCGCATTTCTCAGCAAAGATGCAGATGATATCGAGCATTTATTATTGCTTGGTTTCCAGTTTGGAATTGCAGATAATTGTTCTGAGGTGCTTTGTAAACTCATTCTTGAAGGATGGCATATGCAACACGAAAATATTGCCATGATTCTGAAGGAGTTAAAATCTCCAAATTCTGTAGATTACCTTTATCAAGCAGCCTTGGCTTCATTCCCATACTTGGATTACGACGAGAGTTATGCCTTGGGCGTGAAGTGTATATATGCACTTCGTGCAATAGGAACAAGTGATGCTAGAGAAAGGTTGCTATCGCTTGCTAGTGGAGAGAATAAAACTCTTGCTGAGAACGCAAAGCGATTGCTAAAAACCATGGCGGTTTAATGCATGCCGGTTCCATCTTAGATGCCGGTTGCGCCCGGCGGACGCGAGACTTTTCTTGTTTCGCCAAGAAAAGTCCCCAAAAGAAGGCGCCCCGTGCGCCTTGCCCGCTGATCGCGGGTGCCCTGCGCGGCTCGCCTGGGGCGGCGGCAAAAGAACTCGCTTCGCTCAAACAACTTTTGCCGTCGTCCCGCCCCATGCTGTGCTGCTCGGCAAGGCTTGACGGGATTCATCGCTCGTTGTGGCCGCATTGGTGTTGATGCTCTTTAACAATTTATCACTTACTGGGGTCGCGTCAGCGCCCTGATCCACGACTGAACCGCCACCGGCCCCCAGCAGCTCGCCTATTTCCATCGCGATCACCTGGGCTCGGTGATTGCCCTCAGCGACGACAGCGGCGCGGTCAAGGAACAACTGTCCTACGACCCATGGGGCCAACGCCGCCATCTGGATGGCAGCGACGACCCCAACCGCACCCTGACCGGCAAGCTGGACCGCACCGGCTATACCGGGCACGAACACCT
>NZ_SCOH01000146.1 GCF_005503445.1 Chitinivorax sp. B
GCCGGTGATGATGCGGCTGGCGACCTTACTGCTGCCCAGGTAGTAGTGCTCGCGGTTTTCGTTCTTGGCGAGGTCAATTTCATACAACAGCGTATTGCCGGCATAGACCTGCAGATTGTCACGGCCATTGCCGGTGCTGCGGACGCGGTTGCCTTTGGCGTCGTACTCATACACGATCTGGCTGGGTGTACCGGCATTGACGGTACGCAGATTGCCCACGTCATCATAGCGATACACCTGCCCGGTGCCGCGGTTGGTGACGTTGCCATAACCATCGTACTGATAGCTGTAGTTGACGTTGCCGGTGATTCCGGTCAGCAATTGGCGGGCGGTGTCGTAGCGATAGCTCAGCACATAGCTGCCAAAGCGCTGGCTGGTGATGTTGCCATTGCCATCGTAACTGATGCCTCCGGCGCCCCATGGGCCATTGGCGGCGGTCAGCCGGTCAATCGGGTCATAGTCAAAGCTGCGGTTCCAGTCCGGGTAGAAGGTGTCCCGAACGCTCTGGGTGTTGCCTTCCGGGTCATAGCTGTAGCTGGTGTTGATGGTGGTGCAGGTGTCATTGCCCAGATGCAGCGTTTTCGGCTGCAAGCGGCTGTCTTCGGTCTGGCGCCGGGTCAGGCCATTGGTCAATAGGATGTCGAACGGTGCACCGCTGGGGCGATAGGTGACCTTGGCAATGTAATTGCTCAGCCCCGTGGGGCGGCCTAGCGCATCCGGGCCAAAGTTCACCACCTGATTGCTGGGGTAGGTCAGCGTTTCCAGCGCATCGTTGCCGTTATAGCCATAACCCAGGCGGAAGCTGCGGCCAGCCAGTTGCAGTGTGTCTTGGATCGGGTTGTTGTTGGCATCGTAGACATAGCTACGCACCACACCGCCGGCGGTTTCGGTCAGTGGGTTGCCGTTGAAGTCGTAGGTATAGCTGATGGGCGGTGTGCTGTTGCCGGGATAGGTGAGCGTCTTGAGCCGGTTCAGCTCGTCATAGACATAGATGCCTTTGGGGCCAGTGCCGACTTGGCGTGTGATCATATTGCCGGCCGCATCCCGGCCATAGCTGATTTGGCCGACTTCCGGATGGGTCTGGCTGATCAGGAATTGGCGGCTATCGTAGTGGTAACTGCGGGTGATGTTGTTTTGGGTGATGCTGGTGATGTTCCCCATCAGATCCCGCACCATGGTCATCTTGGCAGTGGGTTCTTCCTGCGCAGTCATCCCCATCAATTCTGGCTGATCGGGGCTGCCCGTGGCGCGGTATTGATTGAGGGTGGTGAAGCCGCGACTGTTGCGGGTGGCGACGTTGCCAGCAGCATAGGTGTACGTGGTCTGATGATGCTGTGGATCAGCAACCAGGCTCAATCGATCCAGTGCGTCATACTGGTAACGGGTGCCTACATTGGGGCCGGTCGGGCTGTCTTGGGCCGGGCGCGGGGCGAAATCGCACGCGGTGGTAGTCAGGGTGACCGTGCTGTGCCCCTGCACGCCCCAGCGGTCAACGGCCTGCGCGGTGATCGTGTAGGTGCCGGCGGTGGCCGGTGCGGTCCAGGCACGTTCGTATTGGCCGCCAT
>NZ_SCOH01000147.1 GCF_005503445.1 Chitinivorax sp. B
AAACGCCTGACCTGGCGTTGGGAAAGCGAAGCCTTTGGCAATACCCTGCCGGATCAAGATGCGGACAAGAACGGCAGCCAGTTCGTGTATAACCTGCGCTTCCCGGGGCAGTACTGGGACAACAGCATCAAGCTGAGTCATAACTGGTATCGGACCTATAATCCGGAAACGGGGCGGTATGTTCAGAGTGATCCGATTGGGTTAGATGGTGGGTTGAATACCTATGGGTATGTGGAGGGAAACCCTTTAATTGGTGTTGATGCACAAGGGTTATTTATGGGGCGAGTTGCTCAATACTACCCCAGTACAATTACACCTCCAGGTGCATCTCCAGGCGGTTTGTCACCGACAGTAAATCCCTGGGCGCCATCGACAGCTGATCCACGGGCCGCCAGTGCATGCAGTGGGGGATGGAGCTACGGAAAGTGTTACCCTTCTATTGGTCCCAATCCAGAGCCAACTAGTCAAATGCCGGGAGGCAATGCCACCACTAAGGCTCCATATACGCATCCACAAGAAGCAGAGGCAAGAAACGTCCAGCCGGATGTGTTTGCTTGTATTGGGGGCGGAAACGGCAAGAAAAATCATTGCGGTGAAATTGCCAATGCCATTAAAGTTCTTAAAGCTCAGATTGCTTGGCGGAAAACAGACTTGAATCCAGAGTCGTCATCTTACATGAGCCACAAAATATGGATTGATAAGACGTTGAGTCCCAAGCTTGAAGAGCTTGAAAGGTTCTACCGTGACGCATGCCAGTAATTGACGGACAAGCGATCAACTTAATTTGCCAAGAGAACAATATATGAACCAAGCACTGGAAGTTGAAGTGGCTCACCTGGATGGATATATCCATGGCATCACAGAGCTAAGCGGTAAGATAAGGGAGCATCTTGGCGCTGCATATTTGATCTGGCGTGATGATAAAAATAAAAATGTGGCTGATTTGATAATTGAACATTACGCACAACAGACGCAGTTAGAGTTTTCAAGCATTAACGAGCTCCCAGGTGGACTTGTTGATCTTGATGCAGAATTGCACGCTTACTTGGTAGTTGATGTGCTTGGCGTTGCTGCGAGCCCTTCCAATGAGGTAATACTTGATCGCAAGCAGTATCTGTCATTTAGAGTAATGGATATGCTCAGAATAATTAGTGATCAGCTAGGGTCCTGCACCGCAATCTTTAAGCTTGATCGGTATAACTCTGCTTACAAGACTCAATGTGTTTATTTCAGCTTGCTGTTCGATAGCGCTCTGCTTGTCTTGCAATTCAACAAGATGTCTTATGATGAGTGAGCCTGCGGGCTAACGTTTACTGTGTCCGCACCAAAGCCGGTACCGGAGCAATCCGCACCGGCTTTTTGCTGCCTGTTCGAACTCGGGAGACCCGCAGCCCTGCCAAAACCTACACCCTGGACGCCAGCGGCAACCAGACTGGTGACGGCGCCATCACCTTCAGCTACGACAACGCCGGCCGTTTGCGCAACGCCCTGAAGAACGGCCAGAGCTTCACCAGCTTCTTCTACAACGCGCAAGGGCAACTGGCGATCAAGACCAGCTATGGC
>NZ_SCOH01000148.1 GCF_005503445.1 Chitinivorax sp. B
CGGTTGTGGCTGCGCTGGCCACGCTGCCAATGGAACTGCAGCTTGACGCGGTGGTTGCGGTCGGTATCCAGCGGCCGGCCCGCCTGGCCCACCACGGTGGCCGTCTGGCTGCCACTGGCGGTGGGTTTGTCGAAATGGCGCGGCAATGGCGGGCTGTAGGGCAGGTCATAATGACGGTCGCCCTGATCGACCCCGGCCTCCAGGCACAGGCTCTGGTTGCGGTAGAACTCGACCTGCGGCTGGGCCGGGCTGCCAGGCTGGGCGAAGGCTTGATGTAACAAGGCTTGCAGGTCTGCCTGCAGGTTGTTGCGGCCTTCGTGCAGTACCGATAGCACGCGTACCCGGGCCCCATCGCCATAACGCGGATACTGGTTGAGCTGGAAGGTCTGGGCCGGGGCCAGGGTGCGTACCGTACCGGTGGCCTGGCAATGGCGGGCCAGCACGTCGAAGCCGGCCTGCAGGTTGTCGGCACGGCGTTGACCATCGGCCTGGTTCACCCAGGCATAGTGGCTGACATGGTCGACGTGCTGGGTGGTACCAGGGCTGCGCCGGCAATGCGGCAGCAAGGAGGCGGCTTCGACGGTGTTGGGCGATAGGGTGCGGTAATCATAGCTGGCCAACCGGACCTGGCCGGGCTGCCGGGTGACCTGTTCCTGCCAGTGCTGGAAGGTATCACGGGTTTCGGTGGCGGCGCCGCGGTGGTAACGGATCGGCGATTCCGGATTGGCCTGACAGGCACTGTCAAAACTCATGCGATCGCTGATGACCAGGGTGTGGCGGTCATCCTGGTGCTCAAACCAGCCAAACAAGCCTTCGGCTTGCATCAGGCGGGCGACGAAATGCCAGTCGCTTTCCTGATATTGGGTGATCAGGCTGCGCTGTGGATAGATCCCACGGTCCAGTAGCTTGAAGCGCCAGTCCGGGACCAGTTGCCCTTTGCCCTGATAGTCGCGGAACAGGGTGTCCAGGATGTCGGGCACGGTCTGTTCCTGAAAGACCCAGCTGTCACGATTGAGACGAAGGAAGCTCAGCCACGGTTCAATCACCAGCTGGTACCGCGCCAGCCCGCCATTGCTGCCCTGGCTGCAGACTTCGGTGATGTGGCCGTGAAAGGGGCGACGTGTGTTGCGCGACAGGCCGGTTTGCATGGCCAGCAAGGCGGGGGTACCCAACAGCGCATGCAGGTTGTCGTGGGCTGTTGGTGCCACCACCGTGACCAACAGCCGATAGCCCGTGAACAAGGCCATGGCCGGTTGGGGGGCGGGGCCTTGCAAGGATGGCCAGATCGGGATGTTGCCCAGCATGGGCTGGGGCACCGCGTGTTGCTGCTCGACCCAGGAGCCGGGCGGGAACTGCCGGGCATCGGGTAGCAAGCCTTGTGCCCCGATGGGCAGGGGTGCATCGAACACGGATTCCAATCCGCGTACGGATTCAACCAGTAATGCATCCTCACCCAGCGTGGTGGTGAGCTGGAACAGGCGGTCGGTCGCGGTGAATTGACCGAGCAATTGCTGGAACAGTG
>NZ_SCOH01000149.1 GCF_005503445.1 Chitinivorax sp. B
CGGATCAAGATGCCGACAAGAACGGCAGCCAGTTCGTGTACAACCTGCGCTTCCCGGGGCAGTATTGGGATAATGGCATCAAGCTCAGTCATAACTGGTATCGGACCTATAATTCTGAAACCGGCAGGTACATCCAGAGTGATCCGATTGGGTTGATGGGCGGGTTGAATACGTTTGGGTATGTGGGTGGGAAACCAACTGCGCTAACAGACCCGACGGGGGAGAGCCCGGTTGCTGCTGCTTACCGTGGGTATAGAATAGGGAACTTCATTGGTGAACGAATCAACCCGTATGTACAACCGTATATTGCTGAAGCGCTGGACTCTATGTTTCCCCATACTCCAGTACTTCCAACAGTTGATTCAGATCCTTATTCTGGCCCAATGGAAATGTCCAAAGGGGGGAAGTCTCAAGGTCGGAACTGGGCCACGGAGAGCGCGAAGGTCGAAGCTAAGCAGAAAGGAATTGATCCGTGTGATATTTTGGCTGACTGGTTGAAAGAAGCGAAAGCAGCAGGAAATAAGAAGGAAGTACAAGATCTGATAGAGGCCCAGAAGTTTTTGGATTGTCGGAATAAAGATAAGCGGAAAAGCAAATATCGCTGCGAGTAAAAGATATGACTTGGTATGCTGCTCATGTTGTTTTGCAGGTTCAGTTCAAAGAGGGAAAACAGGATAGATTTCCAGTTTGGGAAAATATTTACCTGATTAATGCAGAGACTGATGAAGACGCTCTGAGTAAGGCAGAGTCAATTGGTGCTTCTCTTGAAGGAGATCGTGATGGCTCATTTTTTTGGGATGATATTCCATCCAGGTGGGTTTACCGAGGAGTAAGGAAGATCTTAGAAATATCAAATCCTTGGGATGTTGATAATAGGCCAGGGGATGGTTGCGAAGTTACCTTTGAAACATTTGAGTTTTCTGACGTTGATAATTTAAAGCGATTCGTGAACTGCGAGGAATCTTTCGCAAGAATCCCGGATTAACTGTCTAGTCTATTCAACAGGGTCAAAGATCATTGATCCGTCGCCAGCCGCCTTGTGCGGCTGGCCGCGACTGCCCCGGAGCCCGATTCGCCAGGGTGGTGACGCCGTGTTGCTTGATGCAGTATGCCCCAGTGCGGCAAGTGCGCCAGGCGAAGGTCGTCGCCATCGAGCGGTTGGCATGTGGCAAGTAACACAAGTAACAAATCAGCCACGGCAACCGCACCCAAAGCCAGGTCAACACCGCCGCCACCAGCTACCGTATCGACCCGGCCAGCAACCGCCTGCTGCAGCAGAGCGGCAGCAACGCCAAGACTTATACCCTGGATGCCAGCGGCAACCAGACCAGCGATGGCAGCATCACCCTGACTTACGACAACGCCGGCCGCCCCCGCGTCGCCCTGAAGAACGGGCAAAGCGTCAGCAGCTTCTTCTACAACGCGCAAGGGCAACTGGCACTCAAGACCGCCAACAGCAAACCGATCCAGTTCGTCTACGACGAAGCCGGCCACCTGCTGGCGGAACACGC
>NZ_SCOH01000150.1 GCF_005503445.1 Chitinivorax sp. B
GAACTGGATCGGTTTGCTGTTGGCGGTCTTGAGTGCCAGTTGCCCTTGGGCGTTGTAGAAGAAGCTGCTGACGCTCTGGTCGTTCTTCAGGGCGATGCGGGAACGACCAACAATACAGACCGCCAAGGCGGTACCGGAAGATTTGATTTTAAAGCGCACTACCAACCGTTTCAGTCAGCAAGCTGGCTACTAAAAAAGCAAGCCCGGCTAGGCCGGGCAAGGGGGATGACTTTATCGCAAGCCCGCTAACGGGTGATGAATCAGCCTGATCGGTCCACCCTGGAGAACCGGACCTGGGCCGACCGCGACCAGCCGCACAAGGCGGCTGGCGACAGATCAATCACGCTGACCCCATTTATTCAAAATTTATATTCAACAAGCTCCCCATCTTCTATAAATAACGATTTTTGAGGCTCAACCACAGAACATAGGTCTAAACAGACAATTTGATCCGCAAACTTTAAAGCTGACACTAAGTCAGCCACTTTAATGACCTCAGCACGAGATGAAACAACCTTTTGCCAGAGGTCCCCGAGTGCTTCACAGTTTGAAGAACAAAGCGTCTCAATATCTTTAAGTAGGCATGTAGATTCATTACCTAGTTCTGCAACTAGTACGTCGCATACAGCTCGTCCGGTTATAGGAAAAATATCAAGGGTTTTCTTCATGTGGATTCCTTTTACAATAATGGCTCCGCAGGGCCATGTTGCGGAGTTCCACCGGTTGGATTTGGAACATATCGGTGTTGGTGCGGATTTGGGTGATTCTTTGGGCGCCCATGGTCAGTAAAGTCGATATCTTTTACAGGTTTGCCGTTTGCATCAAATTCTCGACCTTGGTTATATTTACCCTTACGCCCGTCCTTTTGTCCAAGCTGCGTATGAGGGCCTTCAGCCTTGGGTTCTGGTGTGGGGTTGCCATTCTCATCGCGCGGTAGCTCACGATCTGGAAAACTACCTTCTGGAGCACCTCCCTCATTCATTATCCAATTACCCAGTTTATCCAGAGCCTCGCCACACGCATTTACTGTTTTCCGAACTGCCTCACGACATCCAGGTGTCAATGCGCAAAGTGCAGCAACTCCCGCCTCACATCCTCCCCCTGCACACCCCAGAGCAGGTATAACCAAAAACAACCCTTTGGGATCGGTTGCGCGAACAGGCAAACCACCCACATACCCATAAGTATTCACCCCCCCCTGCAACCCAATCGGATCACTCTGGATGTACCGCCCCGTCTCCGGATTATAGGTCCGATACCAGTTATGACTCAGCTTGATGCTGTTGTCCCAGTACTGCCCCGGGAAGCGCAGGTGGTACACGAACTGGCTGCCGTTCTTGTCCGCATCCTGATCCGGCAGGGTATTGCCAAAGGCTTCGCTTTCCCAACGCCAGGTCAGGCGTTTGTTGAACGCGTCGTAGATGGCGCGTGGGGTGTTGAGGTGGTCGGCGTAGACGTGGTAGATCAGCGGTTTGCTGGGGTC
>NZ_SCOH01000151.1 GCF_005503445.1 Chitinivorax sp. B
GACATTCCGCAGTATGGTTACACCGGAAGAGAACCGGATGTGGCGGGGCTGATCTACTACCGCGCAAGGTGGTATGACCCGAGTATTGGGCGGTTTACGCAGCGTGATCCGTCAGGCTTGGCGGGTGGACTGAATCCCTATGCCTATGTGGATGGTGATCCAATCAACTTGATCGACCCGAGTGGGTTGACGTCCGCGAAGCCGCAACCGGTCAGGCAGACCAGCTATGTCAATTCGCCACTTGCCGTACAACCCGGCAAGCAGATGTTGACTTCGATGATGGCCAATTTTGAGGCCAGACAGGCGCAAGATAGCCAAGCTGCGCTTGACCGAGCCCAGAGCGCGGCTGATCATTGGGCGCAAAAGCAACAGGAAACAGGCAATCCCCTCTACGCGATTCCCGGGACTGTTGCCAGTGCGTTGGCTAATCCAGATACGATGGATAAGCTAGGGTTGATCTTGGCAGCCAAGGGCGCAAAGGGAGCGAAGAAATCTGCCATCGGCTCACCCACTGCCGGTAAGCCGGTCGATTCGGCGACACGCGAACGAATACTTGCCAGAGATCGGAATCCAGATGGTTCCTGGACGTGCGCAACATGTGGACAAAAGACGAATAACCCGGCAAACGTTCATACCGGGCATATCACGCCTCGATCACGCGGAGGGGACCTGTCGGATGGGAATCTTCGATGTGAGGGAGCAGCTTGCAATCTGAGCCAAGGCAATCGAAACGCTCCATCACTAGGAATGACTTGCGCAGAGCGAGGAAGTTGTGGAGCACCGTATGGAAGAACGGACTAAAGTGATGACTCATGATCATGTAAATGTCGCTGTGGAGGGCTCTGGTACAAGCGGAGTTGAGCTTGTTCCAGCACAACATCTGGGAGATGGAAATTGGCTGGTACTCCGATCCCCTTTATATGCGTTGCAACTAGCGGCAGGCGACACGATACGAATCGTCAACAACGAGGTCGGTACATTTGAAGTCGTATCACGTGGAGGTAATGTTGCCGTTCAGTTCTATCTTTCCGAGAATGAATTGGACGATCCACAAGCTACAACAAGTGTGGCAAACAGAATCACGCCTAAAGTTGTTGAATTGGGGGGGCGCTTGGACGGCCAGACTATGGGCCTAATGGTCTATACCATACCCGTTGAGGCTGGTTTCCCGGCCATTGAAAATATCTTTGCCATGGCTATTGACGAGTTTCCGGGTGCTCAATGGCAATACACAAACATATATGACATGACGACGGGTGAGCCATTGTGCTGGTGGGAATAACCTGTTGCTGCGAATCCGAATCGTAGGGGTCAGAGTGGTTGATTTCGGCGGATAACTGCGGCCAGCGGCGAGGTACTGGCCAGCTACCAATACGACCCGAACGGCAACCTGACCCTGAAAACGGTCGGCAATGTCAAACACGCCTTCCAGTACAACAGCCAGCAACAACTGACCCAGATCAATCT
>NZ_SCOH01000152.1 GCF_005503445.1 Chitinivorax sp. B
CCAAGCGCAAGGACAGTGTCGCGGGCAAGCGACAGCGGGCAGCATGGGATCCGCGCTTCAGAACTGAGCTTTTATTTGATTAAACAAGGAGTAAAGTTCGATCCCGCCCTGGCGCCACCCGTTGAGGCTGTAGAAAAACCCGTTTTCACCGAATTTTCAGCAAACAAAATGGCGCAGATTGTCTCTGTGCCATTTTGCTTTTCATGCTTTTGCCGCGCCAGATCGCTGCCCTTCTGCCTCCCGGTTGACCAGCGGGCGTCAAACAAGGGATTTCCCCCTTGTTGCTTACTGCCCGTACCCCTGATGCGCCAGTTTCTCGATGTTGTGCACCAGACAATACAGTTGCCGCTGGGTATTAACCTTGCGCCGGCCGCGCAGGGTGAAACGGTTGAGGCGTTTGTTGTGCCGGAGGTTGCCGAACACCGGTTCGACGGTGGCAAAGTGTTGTCCGTGGCGGGCTCTGCCGGCTTCACTGTCGATGGCTTGTTTCATCCGCTCGCTATGGCTTTCTGCGGTCGCCCCCGCGAAAGAAGCTGACTTGCCGCACTTGGGTTTTGTCTGGCGTGCGCAGGCATTTGTCACGCTGCTCGCAAGGCAGGCAGTCGCACAGGGTGCCGCTTATTTGGTTGAGAGATAACCGTTGTGAATGCAGTTGCTGCCGTTGCGGTAGAGCACCTTGCCGGCCGGGCAGGTGTACTCCGGATCGAGCATGAAGTCCCGGGGGCGGTAACACTTGCCTGGTTGCTTCGGGCGAGCCTTGTCGTAGAGCGGATCGGGCTTGGCTTTGTATTTGCCCTGTTCCTTAGAACGTTCGTCGCGCTGGCGCATGCCGTTGTCGGCGATCAGGGCAGTGATATTAGCCTCGGCCAGTGCCTTGAGGTTGCTTTCGGCGTGATAGCCGGCATCGGCGGTGTAGAGGGTAGCCGGACTGGCCTGGGCTTCGACGATGATCTGGTGTTTGGCATCGACTGCCGCCACCCCGGTGAATCCCTGGATGACGCCTTTGCTGGTGGCCATCTTGGCGCTGTCGGGATCGGTGCGGTTGCTCTTGATGATGCTGCCTCTGCTGCCCTGACGATCTTTGAGGTGGGCGGCGAGCCAGTCGCGTAATTGTTTTGCCGCTTATTGCAGGTGTTCGGCCTTTTGCTGCTGTTTCCCGGCGAGGTCGGGTTCGACCGGCAAGGCATCGTTCTGCCGGTGGCGTTCGAGCATCTTCTGCGCGGCCGCTTCGAGTTTGCCGGCCTGATTTCGAAATCCGCCCGGGTGCCGCTTTGGGCTTTGGCGGCGTTGCTCGGCAGCTTGACGCCGTCAATGGCAAACATCTCGCGGCCGATCAGGCCTTGCCGGTCGCACAGGTAAAGCACCTGGGCAAACAGCTGCGCAACTTCCTGATCCAGGCTGGAGACAAAGGCCGCCAGCGTGGTGAAGT
>NZ_SCOH01000153.1 GCF_005503445.1 Chitinivorax sp. B
ATCTGCGGGCGAACAATCTCCATGCAGAAACCTGGGCTACTATTGGTAACGGCGCACTGGGTGCTATTGGCAATATTGTGCCGGACATGGTCAACGGTGCTGCGTCATGGCTGGAGCGCTTTGCGCATACCAGTTCGGGCGCACTCGGTCGCATGGATTCTTGGGTGGCGCCGCGCAATGACGTAGCGAAGGAAGTGGCAGGCGACTTGCGTAATGTGGCAGGTGGGCTGTTGGCGATGACGCCGGTGAAATTTGGGAAGGCTGGAGTTGTTGCTGAGCAAGCAAAGTTTACAGAGGTCTCTTTTCCACCTAAACAAACAAGAAAGAGTGCAGCACAGGTCCACACTGATTTAACACCTGATCAGGCAATTGAAAACCTTGTGGCAAATGGTTATTCAAAAAACATGTCTAAAGACGGTACCGTTTCTATTTTAGAAAATGGTAATAAGACTTATAGATTTTATCCAAAATCAACAGGAGGGGGAGTTGCTGGAGCATCCAGTGGTATTCCCTCTGCATCTGTTGAAGTCGGTGGTAAGGTGGTTACTAAACTACGTTTTCCGGGGAAGTAATATGCTTAATAAAGATATATCGACATCAGGTTTGAATGTGTTAGACGTTATTCAACCGGATGTCGATCTTCCTGATTTTATCTTCACAAAGAAATTTAGCCGCTATTTTTTCTTTGATGCTGATTTTGGCACTTCTGATGAACATATTGATGTTGTTCAGGAGATATCAAGGCTGTGCTTTGATTCTGATTTCAAGGTTAATGTTTTCTCTAATCTGGACAAGTCCTATCAGGGAAGCCTAGGTGCTGATGGCAACTGGGTACAAAGTGTCAATGAGATTACTCGCCATATGCGTGATGACAGAGACTGTAGCGGGCTGCTGATGGTTGGCGGGAGTAAGCAGCTTGTACTGTTTCAAAAGCAACCAGTAGATATAGGTATTTTGGCGATTGATAGTGATAGGGACTTGATCGAGCTTTCGCAATTGATAAACGAATGTTTTTTTTGTTGCAAGGATATCTCCAATTGGCTTGGTAGAAAAACCAATAACGATATTGAATTGGTTGAAAGTATGGGTAGTGATTTTTTGACGGAGTTGGCAAGTAAGTATTGCTAAGTTGAACAAATCCCAAATCTTGCTAGGCGGCTTACTGGGTGCGGCCTGGCTGAATATGCTCAGCCCGCTGCAGGCCCATGGGGCGTTGGCACCGGTCCCGGCAGCCGTGTCGGAATTGGCGCGGTCGCGTGTGGTGCCCCCATCTGATGATGTGCTGGCCAATCGGCTGGATCATGAGCTGGCGCAGTTGCAGGCAGCATTGAATCGCCGGCGCCCGGCGATGGCGGCGTTCCTGCCGCTGCCAGCCGGCGCGGAGCAACCGCTGGATACCGCCAG
>NZ_SCOH01000154.1 GCF_005503445.1 Chitinivorax sp. B
GTGGGCAAGCCCTTCCCGGCCTTGGGGGACACGGGGCTTGGGGGGGACGAAATGTTGGGGTTGGCCATGGCCAGTCATAGTGTGTGGCAGGGTAGCGGCATCCAACCAAAGGGGAATGCAGTCGTATGAAACCAGGTGTGTTATTGCTGTTGCTCTGTGTGCTGCTGGGGTGTGGCGAAAAAACCAGGCAAGCGACCGGACAAGTGACACCGGAGCCGGCATCGGACAGGGTGATGGTGTCGAATGATGCGGTGAATTACATGCATGACTGGGAAATTAAATACACCCTGATCGACCTGCGTGATAACCAACCGATTGGCGGGGCGATTGTTGGGGTGTTGGAAGGGCCAGGTGGCAAGAACTGCTGCATTGGCCTGCCCAAGCAGTGGCAACCAGGGATGAAGGTGCGGGTGGAGTGGATCGCGGGAGATAAAGAAATCATCAAACCGGAAACCTTCCGTCGCGACCTGGAGATACCCCGCTATAGCCAGGTGGGGGATCTGTATGTGCTGTTCCATCCGAATGATGAGGTAGAGCTGGTGGTGTCGGCAGTGGAGCCAGGGCACCCGAATTGGCCGGGCCGGGAAAAGGCGTTGCCCTATCTGGCTTGTGTGGCGCGGTTGTCGGAGAAAGCGTGCCGGAAGTATTTGCCGAAGTATCCCTTGCGATCACCGGATTATGCGGCATATGAAATGCGGAAGGGATGTAGCGAAGAAGGTCTGAAATGGAATGATAAGGAATTTCCTCATATGAAAATCGAAAATCGCCAAGCTTGTGAGCGGATGATGAGGGACTGTAAAGAGAAATGGGCAGTGACAGATAAAGCTATGTGCTCACTAGATTACAAGGATGACTGAGGGAAATGACTGCACGATTTGCCGAGCCATGTCGGGGGCTGCCTCTGAATTTGTCCTTAGCTGAACAGGAAGTTGCTAAGACAAACCAAGGTGACCTCTCCTGCCTGGAATGCACACAAGACATCTTCCTGGGTTTTTTCTTTGATGGCACCAACAACAATAAATATGTGGATACGCCACGCTTCAGTCATTCCAATGTAGCCCGGCTGTATGAGGTGTATGCAGGCCAACCGGCGGTGAGCAATATGACGCTGATCTCGGGTGGCGAGCTGCAGAAGCTCAAGCAGCTGCAGGCAGCGTATGCACAAGCCAAGCAGCACGATCCGCAGGCGAAGAAGCCCGATGAATTGATCAGCCGAGAGGTGCTGGCTGGCCCGAAAAAGGAAGACCTGCCACCGGTGTGGCCCACCTCGGTGCCGGGTATAGAGCGCAAGTACTACCGTAAGGTCTATGTGCCCGGTGTGGGCAAGCCCTTCCCGGCCTTGGGGGACACGGGGCTTGGGGGGGACGAAATGTTGG
>NZ_SCOH01000155.1 GCF_005503445.1 Chitinivorax sp. B
CCCGACCCAACGGTGCCGGATGCGGACAATCAACAGCAGTACAACCGTTACAGCTATGTGCTGGGCAACCCGCTGAGCTATACCGACCCGAGTGGCTTTGCCACGGTGCCGGCGGAAACCCTGCCCGATGCTGGGAAAATCGCCGAGCTGGTCAAATCCGGTTTGGGAGACATGACCCTGGATCGGCCGGGCATGATCAGCTTTGAGGGCGATGAGGACGAATCCGACGGCATTGGGCCGGTTGACAGCAAACGCAATCTGGGTACGCGAGAGGTATACAGTGGCTACCGAACCGTCGTCAGCGTCGGTTCACTGGGTCTGGACTTGGTACCGGTACTGGGTTCGGCCAAATCGGCAGCGCAGGTGGTCACCGGGAAGGATTTACTGACGGGCGAGCCGGTCAATCGCTGGGTAGAGGCGGGCGGCATCGTGCTCGGCATGGTGCCGGGTGGGAAGCTGCTGACCAAGGGGACGACGCTGGCGAAGGTGGCGCGAGGGGCGGAGAAAGAGGCGGCAAAGGAGACAACAAGGGTTGGACGTTGGATGTCTGAGGCTGAGCACGAAGCTATGAAGGCGTCGGGAAAGGTGCAGGAAAGTTTGTCTGGCACTACCCATGTAGCTAATCCGGCGGATGCTTCAGCGTTCATGAGCCAAGCTAAACCAGGTAGTGTGTACATCGAGTTCAATGTACCGACTTCATCGTTGAAAGCAACAAATGAAGGGTGGGCCAAAGTCATCGGTCCTAATTCCCTTGAGGGGCGGCTTGCAGCTCGAAAAGGGTTGCCAATACCACAAATGCCAGAAGTGACGGATATCGTTCACTCTGCAACCAAACTTCCATGAGTCGATAGATCATGCTTAACAAATTCATTGATTGGGCAACGCAAATTGCAAGCAAGCCTATTGGGAATGACGTTGTGGCCCAGGTAACCGAAAGCGAGATGTCGGACAATCCGTCTGCGCGATTGGATATAGATACTCCCACAACAGTTGCTCGCATTACGTGTTGGAAAAGTGGTGATTATGATGCAGAGGTCATACACATAGAGACAGAGCGGACACTCTTCTCAAGTCATGGCAATCTCCAGCAGGGGCTGGAGTTTTCAGATCAGTTTGCCGATTTCTTTAAATCTCTTGGCATCACAACCGATTAGTTGCGGCAAGAGGGAGGGGACGACGATTCCGATGGTAGCGGTCATGTCGCCAGCAGGCGCAATAGTGGCGTCAAAGAGGTGTACGCTACCGAACCGTCGTCAGCGTCGGTTCACTGGGTCTGGACTTGGTACCGGTACTGGGTTCGGCCAAATCGGCAGCGCAGGTGGTCACCGGGAAGGATTTACTGACGGGCGAG
>NZ_SCOH01000156.1 GCF_005503445.1 Chitinivorax sp. B
TGCGGCCGATGCGTTTACCGTCGGCATCGTAACGGTAGCGGCCCAGTAGCGTACCGGCGGCGCTGTCCAGATTGATCTGGGTCAGTTGTTGCTGGCTGTTGTACTGGAAGGCATGTTGCACAGTGCCAACACGCTTCAGGGTCAGATTCCCGACTGCATCATATTGATAGCTGGCCAGTACTTCGCCACTGGCGGCAGTTATCCGCCGAAATCAACCACTCTGACCCCTACGATTCCAGACTTTAAATTCACCATTTTTACTAAGGAACATCAACTCCATCTTTAGATTCAAACAATGCCTGAAATCCGATTTCAACACTTTCACCCAGTACACATAAGTAATCATCATATGCACCAAGCATTGCTCCTTTCTCGGAAATCAATAACACCAAATGCTGATTATATGCTTCACCTATAGGCGTGAGCCCATCTCCAAAACGAAGCTCATAATCTATTACACGTTCCCGAAATATACCTTCCATAGCAATAATCGGATCAAAATGAAACTCCTCCCAATCATCCCCCCTATATCCTTTATGCATGCCACTCAACCCGCCAAACTCTTCGAGAAATACTTTAACAGCGCTCCCAGCAGGGTAACCTTCATTCTTAAGCTTACCTATCACACCTTCAACATCAACTCTTCGACCCGGAAACCAACCCGTTGAAATTAGCGAGTTCTCAATAATTACAGAGTATTTCATTTAATCACTCGTTACCCTTGCACCATTTGTCGTAATTTGACAGTTTGCACAGCGCCTAAATGGCTCACCAGTTTTTGTCTTTACAGTATGAACTGTTAAGTTTTTCATTGATGCGCCATTCAACAGTGCTGCATTGCACGCATTAAATTCTGCACAGTTCGCAACTTGCCATCGCTCCAAACTTGGCTTTGGCATTCGATTTAACATCTCTGGGGCAATCACTTGTGGGACCGAACCACTAGTACCATAGTAGACAGCCCCTGTAGATCGATCTATAGCTACCGATGTCGCTCTAGGAAGTTTGCTTTTGGATTGCGTGCTGACAAGTTCTGCAGCCTTTTCCTGTGCTAAAAACTTTGCGCTTGAAACTTTGATCGGCGTCATTGCCAGCAATCCGCCCGCCACGCCTCGTAGGTCTCCCGCAACCTCCTTGGCTACGTCGTTGCGAGCCGGCACCCAAGGGTCCATGCGTCCCAGTGCACCGGATGTAGCATGCGTAAAGCGTTCCAGCCATGACGCAGTCCCATTGACCATGTCGGGCACAATATTACCGATGGCACCCAATGCACCGTTACCAATAGTAGCCCAGGTTTCTGCATGGAGATTGTTCGCCCGCAGATTCTGCCCACC
>NZ_SCOH01000157.1 GCF_005503445.1 Chitinivorax sp. B
CCGGTACCACCTCCAAGTTGCAGGTGGCGGATGCCGGCAGCCTGATGGTGAGAGGCGGGCAGCTGTTCGATGTCGACGGCAATGTGTTCGACCCCACCGGCTTCACGCTCACCACCCAGGCGGGTTTCGTCTATCGCCTGGACCGTGGCTTTGGCATTCGTACCGTGACCGATCCGTTCGGTAACACGTTGACCTATAGCAGCACCGGCATTACCCACTCACGTGGCCAGTCGATTACCTTTGAGCGGGATGGACAAGGTCGTATCACCGCGGTGGTCGATCCGGATGGTAAGCGCCTGCAATATGGCTATGACCCCCGTGGCGACCTGATCAAGGTGACCGACCGGGCCAACCAGGTTGCCAGCCATCGCTATGACGGTCACCATGGGCTCACCGAATTCACTGATCCGCGTGGCGTATTGCTGGCCCGCAACGAGTACGATGCCAACGGCCGGCTGATTGCACAGTACGATGCCTTGGGCAAGCCACTACAACTTGCCCATGCCCTGGAGGATCGTACCGAACGGGTGACCGACCGACGTGGCTTCACCACCACCTATCTGTATGACGACAATGGTAATGTACTGAAGCAAATTGACCCTGCTGGCCGTGAGACCCGTTATGAATACGACGCGCAGGGTAATGAAACCGCGGTGGTGGACGCGCTGGGCCAGCGCACCGAGCGTCGTTTTGATGCAGAAGGCAATCTGCTCGCCGAAAAACTTCCTGGTCAGACTCAGGAAACCGTCAATACCTACGCCAATGGTCAATTGACCTCCGTCACCGATGCCAACGGGCATACCACCCGTTACGACTATGATGGTGGCGCACTCAGTCGTATTACCGACGCCAACGGTCAAACCACGGCACGGTTAACCTACGATCATCACGGCAATCTGCGAACGCTGAATCTGGCGGGGGCGCGTACCCAATACGACTACAACGACAAAGACCAACGCATTCGCGAAACCCGCTGGGTGGGGAGCGATACGTTGATCACTGAGTATGGGTTTGATACCCAAGGGCGAGAAATCAGTCGGACCGTATTGCGTACCTTGCCAGATGGCACGTTGGCGCGCGAAACCAGCCAAACCGAGTTGGACAGCAATGGCCAGGTGGTGGCCGAAACCAACCCACTGGGCCATACCACGCGCACTCAATACACCCCGGCCGGCAAGCCCGCCAAAGTGACCGATGCCTTGGGCCGTGTGACCGAATACCAGTACGATCGTCGCGGCAACCTGCATCTGACCCGTCATCCGGATGGCAGCACCGAAACGGACGACTATGACCCGGTCGGCAACCGGATTGCCCACACCGACCC
>NZ_SCOH01000158.1 GCF_005503445.1 Chitinivorax sp. B
CCGGCCGTGACCTGGCCCGGTACGGCGCCGGTGACCGACAGCCAGTTGGCGATGCGCGGTGATGGGTCTTTGGGACTGCTGGCCTGGCCGGTGTAGTTCAGGAACCCGGTCAGGCCATTGTTGGCTGCGGAATTGAGGCTGGCCAGGCTACCCAGCGTGACGCCCCCCGCCAGCCGATTGATGGCATAGCTGGCGAAGTAGTTGGGGCTTTGGCTGTAATCGCCCTCTGCCTGCGATACACAGCCGCGCCAATCCCCCACTTGCAGCACCCCCAGCGGGGCACGCACGCGAATGGTCGCGGCCTTATAGCGGGCATCCTTGAAATAGCTGGCGATGCCGGGGCCACAGTCCCCTAGCTGATTGACGGGTGGGGTGGCGCTGGGGTTGTAGTAGGTCGCCAGATTGCTTTCGTTGATCTGGACCAGTTGGCCGCCCTGCTCGACGTGGCGCTGGATGCCGGAGATGGTGGAGATGGCATCCAGCCGCGCCATTTCCTGCCAGATGTAGGATTCGTAATGCGAGGCGCTATAACCGAACAGCAGGAACACGTTGCGGTCCGGGCGGCCGGTGTCGATATTGACGCTGCGGCTTTCGCCGCCCGGTACGTCGGTCAGGAAGCCCACCCGGTACACCGCGTACGGTACGTCGAACAGGTACGATACCCGCATCTGGGTCGCGGTCAGGCCGATGTGGTTGCCGGATTCGCCGCTCTCGCCGGCCAGCTGGCCGATCAGTTTGCCGGCATCGGTGATGTAGCGCATGTAGCGCAGGCCGGTCAGGTGCAGGAACTCGCCCTCGATCTCTTCCGGGGCGCTGTTGGGGTCGGCGGTGGTGGCAATGCGTTTCAGCAGTTGCGCGGTGCGCCGTTCCAGCAAGGTGTCCGACGCCTGATGGGCATAGGCGAACAGTGCATGCAGGTTGGCGGCGCTGATGTTGCCGCGGAACTCCTTGCCGCGCACCAGGTTGATCTCCGGCAGTTTCAGTTCCAGGCCCAGGTTGTCGTTGACCACGCACAGGTTGCGGTAGCTGGTGCCCGCCTGTACTTCCACCCCGTCCACCTTGATCGACGACAGCACCTTGATGCTGCACGGCGCCGCCTGCTGGCCGGGGTTGTTGATCCAGTGCTGCAAGGCGGCCTGGTTGGCGGCATCCAGCCCTTTGAAGGAGAGCGTCAGCCGCTTGGTGGCCAGGTTGGGCATCATCAGGGTCACGCCCATGCCCGGTATCCCGACCCCGCCAATGCGTAATTGGTAGCGATGGCTATCCGGCAGGTGCGCGGTGTCCGGCAGGTTGCTGTTGCTCCACTTGCTGTATTGCAG
>NZ_SCOH01000159.1 GCF_005503445.1 Chitinivorax sp. B
CCGGTCAGGGTGCGGTTGGGGTCGTCGCTGCCATCCAGATGGCGGCGTTGGCCCCATGGGTCGTAGGACAGTTGGTCCTTGACCGCGCCGCTGTCGTCGCTGAGGGCAATCACTGAGCCCAGGTGATCGCGATGGAAATAGGTGAGCTGCTGGGGGCCGGTGGCGGTAGCGGCCGGGGCGCTGACGCGACCCCAGTAAGTGATAAATTGTTAAAGAGCATCAACACCAATGCGGCCACAACGAGCGACGACATCCCGTCAAGCCTTGCCGAGCAGCGCAGCATGGGGCGGGAAGACGGCAAAAGTTGTTTGAGCGAAGCGAGTTCTTTTGCCGCCGCCCCAGGCGAGCCGCGCAGGGTACCCGCGATCAGCGGGCAAGGTGCACGGGTCGCCTTCTTTTGGGGACTTTTCTTGGCGAAACAAGAAAAGTCTCGCGTCCGCCGGGCGCAACCGGCATCTAATTACAATTTCTCGGTATAAAACACATAAGGAATACCATTTTCACAAAAATGGTACGTCCTGACTGTGTTAGGTCAATCTCAACACCTTACCTGTTCCAATTTCCTTACCCTCCCAAAGGGTCACCGTTTTCCCTATGTTTAGTTTTGGTAAAACCAGGTCCCGATTCATAAACTTGACGGGCACCTCATACGACTGGCCCAACTCTAGTGTCTTTCCATTGATTAGCAATCTACACTCAAACCCTTCTCCATCTACGAACAAAGGGCAAGCATAGTGTGCTCCAGTTATTGAGGTGTTTCGTCCCCCTTCCTCCAAGGTGTTAAATCGTACTTCCAAGTACGCATCCGGTGTCATTCATCGTCTCCTTAATGAGGAATAGGCATTGAATCGAGGATTGTGGGTGTCAATCCTTGCAACCGCTCCGTAGGAATTACCCAGGCGGGAATACCTCTATCTACCATGGCGGGAGACAGTCCATTGAAAATGCTGTCTGGCACACGAGTTTCAATCAAGGTATACGGTGCGTCACCAAAGCCCTTTACGGCTTGCTTAGCGTAGGAAGACGCAGCTTCCGCAGAGGTGGTGAAGTACTTCCCTTCTGCAGACCCAAGATTTCGCAGTGCGCCTGTAGCTTGGATGTCGGCAAGTTCGCCAGGTCCAACAGATCGATACAGTGTAGTCGTACCTTTTACCGCCCCCTTCTCCGCCCCCCGCGCCACCTTCGCCAGCGTCGTCCCCTTGGTCAGCAGCTTCCCACCCGGCACCATGCCGAGCACGATGCCGCCCGCCTCTACCCAGCGATTGACCGGCTC
>NZ_SCOH01000160.1 GCF_005503445.1 Chitinivorax sp. B
ACGTGGTAGATCAGCGGTTTGCTGGGGTCGCTGCTGTTGGGGCGCACCACCGCAATCGGGGTGTCGCCCAGCCAGAGGTGATCCTGGGTCGGGCTTTGCGTGGCCGGGTCGGCATGTTCCGCCAGCAGGTGGCCGGCTTCGTCGTAGACGAACTGGATCGGTTTGCTGTTGGCGGTCTTGATTGCCAGTTGCCCTTGCGCGTTGTAGAAGAAGCTGCTGAAGCTCTGGCCGTTCTTCAGGGCGTTGCGCAAACGGCCGGCGTTGTCGTAGCTGAAGGTGAGGCTGCCGTCACCAGTCTGGTTGCCGCTGGCGTCCAGCGTATAAGTCTTGGCATTGCTGCCGCTCTGCTGCAGCAGGCGGTTGCTGGCCGGGTCGATACTGTAGCTGGTGGCGGCGGTGTTGACCTGGCTTTGGGTGCGGTTGCCGTTAGCGTCGTATTGGTATTGCTCGGTGACGGTGCCGCGGGTGGTTTTGTTCAGGCGGTCCAGTGCGTCGTAGTCGTAGCTTTGGTTGAGTTGGCTCGCTTGATTGTCGGTCTGCGCTGTCAGCTGGTTGGCGGCGTTCCAGCGGTAGCTTTTGCTGTACAGGCTGCCGTGTTGCAGCAGTTCCAGCTGGCCATCCAGGTTGTAGCTGCGGTGGTGGGTGTTGCCACCCGCCCAGTTCCAGCCCTTGATACCGCCAAACGGTTGGTATTGGATGTGGCTGAGCAGGGTTTGGCCATTCAGTTGCACGGCACTGACTTGGCCGTTGCTGTTGTAGCTGTAAGTGACCTTGAGGCCACTGGGGTAGCTCAGCTGGGTCAGTTGCCCTTGCTCGTTCCAGCTGTAGCCGACCTCACGCTTGCCAGCCTCGCCGCCAACGCCACCAGTCGCGGTGAAGCTGAGGGTTTTACCACTCAAACGGCCTTGTGCGTCATAGCGGTAGTGGGTGGTACCGGAGGTATCCTGCAGGCTGGCCAGGCGGCCTTTGCCATTGGCGGCGCTGTCCCAGGTGAAGGTCTGGGTCTGGTCGCCGAAGGCCAGGCTGGTGACCCGCCCCAGGTTGTCATAGCTGCGGGTTTCGGTTTTGCTACGGGCATCGGTCTTGGTCTTGAGCTGCCCGGCATTGTCATAGCTGTAGCGGGTGGTGCCGGTATCGGGGCTGACCAGCTGTAGCAGGTCACCCAGGCCATTGTAGTTGTAGCGGGTGGTGTGGCCGAGTGGGTCTTTGACGGTGACCAGGTTGTCCAGTGCGTCGTAGCTGAATTCAGTGACCAGCACCCCACC
>NZ_SCOH01000161.1 GCF_005503445.1 Chitinivorax sp. B
TGTGGCGAATGTTGATCGGGGTACGTGGGTCGGGCAGATCGGCGAGGTGGGTGAATAGGACCATGGCCAAGGTTGACGGTGAAGGATTGGGGTTCGCAGCTTACCGGACTGGGTACCAGGTTGCTTGGTGAGGTGCACTGTCGTACCTGGGTTTATGTCGTTGGCAAGTTCGATCCCGCCCTGCTATTGCTCCAGTCATGTGACGTTTGAAGTTGGATAGTCCTAAAACCATCTCATTACACGCAACTCATTTTTCATGCAATTTGCAGGGTGGTGTTTTGCGTAAGAACTTGTTTATGCTCATTTAAGCAGCAGGATGAGAAAGGCCAAATGGATGAACTGCAGACTGGTATTCAACTGACGCTCGCAGTGCTTCCATAACCGCCGGTGCTTTTCCAGCCAAGCGAAACGCCGTTCCACGATCCAGCGCTGGGGTATGACCTTGAGGGTATACAACTCACTGTGCTTGGCGATCTGCAGCGTCACCTGTTCCCCCAGTATGTCACGGACACCTTGCGCAAAAGGTTGTCCCACATAGCCACCATCCGCCAACAGGCTTTGAACGCGATGCAGCCTGGATTGGCACCGCTGAAGCGCTTGGAGTACACCTTTGCGATCGGTCACATTCGCCGTGGTGACCGCCGCCGTATGTGGCAGTCCCTGGGTATCCACTGCAATGTGACGTTTGATGCCCGAGGCTTTCTTACCTGCGTCGTAGTCTTTCAGTCCGGCGGTATCAGTGTTCTTCACGCTCTGTGCGTCCACAATCAAGTAGCGCGTGCTGGCGTTGCGCCCCCGTTTCTCGCGGGCCGCGCCAACCTGATTTTTTAAGCGCCTGCTCCAGCAGGCTACCACCCTCACGTGGCTCGCTCTAGATGGTGAAATAGGAATGTACTGCCCGCCATTTTGGAAAAGCATCAGGTAACATCCGCCACTGACAGCCACTTCTGAGCAAATACAGGACCGGGCAAAAGACCTCATACAAATCAATGCGGCGTGGGCTGGTCTTCTTACGGGCACTTTCCAGTAATGACCGGATGACTTCGAACTGTTCGCGACGGATGTCGCTTGGATAGCTTTTTCTCATCCCTCCAAGTGTCTCACAAACAGCTACCCACAAAGACTTTGAACAGGCTCTCAGACCCACCCCTTTCAAGGTCTTGTTGAGCAATCAGGTGTATCCTGCTGATTGCAATGCGTACGAGGGAGAGCGGAAATCTGGCAAGCGATTGTGGAGCGATTTGAGCAGCATGCAC
>NZ_SCOH01000162.1 GCF_005503445.1 Chitinivorax sp. B
CAACCCGGCAAGCAGATGTTGACTTCGATGATGGCCAATTTTGAGGCCAGACAGGTGCAAGACAGCCAAGCTGCGCTTGACCGGGCCCAGAGCGCGGCTGATCATTGGGTGCAGAAGCAGCAGGAAACAGGCAATCCGCTCTACGCGATACCGGGGATTGCTGCCAGTGCGCTGGCTAATGCGGATACGATGGACCATGTTGCTTTGGCTTTGTCCGTTCGTGGTGGTGGTGGGAAGGCTGCTCGACTGGGTGTACCAGGGAGTGAATTTAAGCCCAATAGTAATGTAACCAAACCGTTTGTTAGGCCAAGTGGGGCAGGCCCAACCGCCGCACAACAGGCAGCGGTGCAAGGGCAGCCTTGCGTAGCATGTGGGCGGATAACACCTCGTCAAGTTGCAGATCATAAAGAACCGCTTGTCGTGGAGTATTACAGAACTGGTAAAGTTGACGTTGCAGCTCAGAGCAAAGTGGATGCGGTTCAGGCACATTGTCCGTCCTGCTCTTCCTCCCAAGGTGGTTTTCTAAGTGCATTCAGTCGCAGGATGAAAAATTTCTTCGGGTTTAAGTAAATATGTCTAATCCAGCTATCGAGAATTTACAAAAAGAAGTTTGCAGAAGATTCAATGCGCCATATGAACCAAGTGAATTAAATCTAAAGGTCGGGGTGTCTAGAGATTTGAAGCTTGGTGGCTATCCTATTAATGGGCTCCGTATTTCTAAAAAAGGCGATACTAATGGATGGTATATATGGATTGGTGATTGGTCTGATGCAGATGACTTTTTTGTACCATTGCATGGGTTTCACTTATGCGAGTGGTGTGAAAAAGTAATTCCTTATTTGGGTTTGCCTGCTGGCTGGCGTTTTCTTTTGGCAGAAGGATATGAAGATGTATGGTTTGATCCAGATCTACAAAATTCATAGCCGGCTTAGATAGTAGGACAGCCGCGGCCTGACCCTGCGCTACGCCTACAGCGCCGGTGGCCTGCTCAACAGCGTGGCAGACGGCCACGGCCAGCGCACCGACTATCAGTACGACGCCGTCGGCCGCCTCAGCGGCATCCGCGCCAGCACTGGCGAACACCTCACCTTCGTCTACGACGCCAATGGCCGCTTGGTACAAAGCTGGCTACCCAATGGCAGCGCCAGCCTGTACCGCTATGACGAGGCCGGGCAACTCACCCAGCGGCTGAACCAGTCGGCCGGGCAACTCATCAGCCGGCACGACTACGACTACCACCCGCAAACCGG
>NZ_SCOH01000163.1 GCF_005503445.1 Chitinivorax sp. B
GTCACCCAGTATCAATATGATGCCAACCGCCGCCGCACGCACGTCACCGTCGAGGGCAGGACCTGGCAGACCGGCTTCGATACCGCCGGTCGTAAAGCGTTTGAGCAAGATCCCGATAGTCGTCGGACGGATTATCAATACGATGAACAAGGTCGCCTGGTGGCGGTGCTGCAGACGCTGGATGGTCGGACGCTCACCACGCGTTATGGTTACGACCAGGCTGGCAACAAGCTGACCCAGACCGATGCCCTGGGCCGGATCACCCGCTGGACCTATGATGCGCTGGGTCGAGTACAAAGCCGGACCTTGCCAGGCGGGCAGCAGGAGCGTTTTGAATATGATGCCGTGGGGAACCTGATTGCCCACACCGATTTTGCCGGCCGGACCCTGCGCCAGCAATATGACGTGCGTAACCGGCTGAGCTTGCAGCAACTGCCCGATGGCCGCAGCCGCCGCTATCAGTACACGGCCAGTGGCCAGCTGGACACGGTCCAGGACTATCGCGGCCAGACCCGTCACAGCTATGACCAGCAAGACCGCCTGACCCGCCTTGACCTGCCGGATGGCCGCTACCTTGCCTATGGCTATGATGCCAACGGCAATCGGACGCAGGTGACCACTGCCCATGGCCGCACCCGCTACGACTACGATGCGCAGAACCGGCTGCGCCAGGTGACCGACCGTCGTGGTCAGGTCACGACCTATCAATATGACGGCAATGGCAACCGCAGCCGCCTTGCCTACCCGAATGGCACCGAAACCCGTTACCGCTACAACGCACTCAACCGCATCACCCGGGTCGAGCACTGGCGGGTGCGTGACAACCAGCTACTGGCCCAGTTCGACTACACCCTGAGCCCAGCCGGCCAACGGCAGGCCATCACCGACCTGACCGGCCGCCAGACCCGTTATGGCTATAACAGCCTGGGTTGGCTGACACAAGAGGCCACCACCGACGCCGCTGGCCGGGTCTCGGTCAGCGACTACCGTTATGACGACGTCGGCAACCGGACCCAGGCCATCCGGGACGGCCAGGTCACCGACTACCGCCATGACAGCAACGACCGCTTACACAGCGCCGGGGATGAGCAGTACCAGTATGACGCCAATGGCAACCTGACCCAACGCACTCGCCACGGCCAACTCACCAGCTATGGCTATGACAGCGACCAGCGGCTGAGCGAAGTGGAACTGCCCGGCAGCAGCCTGCGCTACCAGTACGACCACCAGGGTAACCGCATCAGCCAAA
>NZ_SCOH01000164.1 GCF_005503445.1 Chitinivorax sp. B
CTGTACCTCCACGCCACGGTAGCCCAGGTCCACGAAGACTTCCTTGGGTTGACAGCCAGTCAAAATCGCCACCTGTTCCAATGCCTCGAACAGCGTGTGGCCATCGTACGGATTGCCAGGCATGCTGCGCATCCCAACCACCAGGCCTTTCTTGTGCATGGTAGCGATCGACACCTTCACGCCGAACTCGTAAGGCTGGCGCGATTTGCCCTTGGAGATGCACTCGGCCTCCGGTGCGTGCAGACAGTACAGCATGTTTTTGTCTTTCTGCTTCTGCGTCAACAAACGTTTGGCCTTGGCCAGCAAGTCGCTGGCCTTGTGCTGCATGGCAGCGGGCAGCTTTACCAGTTGTCGCTGCACGTCGCGCCACACGCGGCCAACCACCGTCTTCAGTTTTTCCAAGCTGGTGCGCATGCGCTTGTACTACTTAGCATAGGCATAGCGTCCCGTCTGGGCCGCCAGCTTCGGTGCTTCGCGGTTGTCGTTCTGTCGCAGCACCAAACCGCCTTCGACGGCCAGCTTGACCAAGTGCTGCCTGGCCCGTTCCAGCAACTTGCTGTCAGTGGGATGGGCGATGGCTTTTTCCTGCACGGTGCTATCGACAATGATCTTCTCGTCGCTTTTGGCCTTCATCACATTGGTCGACTCAGCTGCCTTGATCGTTTCCGTCAGCAGCCACTCCAAGCCTTCTTCACCGATCCGCTTGCGCCAGCGCGTCAACGAGCTGGGGTCAATCGGCGGTTGGTGCTGGAACCAAGTCTCGCCGCAGAACAGCTGCCAATACGGGTTCTCGACCCAGCCCCACACCACATCTTCGTCGAATAAGGCGAACGTGTGCTGCAAGTACAACAGGCCGGCGATCAAGCGCGTCGAGGTAGCCGGGTGGCCGCGCGACGATGGGAAGTGTGGCGCCCACTGCCGCTCGAATACTTGCCAATCGATGTGCCCCGCCAACCTCGCTAACGAAGCTGTAGAAAAATAATCTTCATCCGCGCATCCTGCCGTGAATCAAATGGGATATCAAGGCTCCAAGCTGCAGCCCTCCACAGGAAAGTGCCATGGCCCGTTACAAGGTGATCGACACCCGCCCGAGATTTCTCGCGGTGGATCTGGAAAAACAGCTGCTGCCCGGCAGTTTTGAATACGCGGTGCATCA
>NZ_SCOH01000165.1 GCF_005503445.1 Chitinivorax sp. B
CCACTGCCACTGATGCTGGCCAGGGTACCTGCCGCCGTACCTGTCGTCGTCAACGTGAAGTCGCTCAGGTCGACACCGGTGACGCTCTCGCTGAATACCACCGTATAGGTCGCACTGCTTGCATTGGCCGCCGATGCCGAGCTGCTGGCGTTCACTGTCGGTATAACCAGATCTACCGCCCGTGCGGTGCCACTGAAGCCACCGCTCACCGCGTTGTTGATGGCATCGACAATACCCGTGCCGTTGCTGTTCAAATCCACTGCCATGGTACCGCTGCCGCTGATGCCATTGACGGTAATGGTATAGGTGGTGCCACTGCCACTGATGCTGGCCAGGGCGCCCGCCGCCGTACCTGTCGTCGTCAACGTGAAGTCGCTCAGGTCGACACCGGTGACGCTCTCGCTGAACACCACCGTATAGGTTGCGCTGCTTCCATTAGCCGCCGATGCTGAGCTGCTTGAAGTTACAGTCGGAGCCACGGCATCGATCACAATATTCTTGTTCACCCCCAGTGAACCCGATGCCCCCGGGCTGGCCAAAGTCAGGTCCGCCGAATTGCCGGAGGTATCCAGAATGCTGCCGCTGTTCAACGACAATGCAGAACTGGACAGGTAATCCAGATCACTCGTCACATCTCCACTCTGCACTGTGTACAGGAAAGTCAAGGTACTGGTGCCTGAACCACTGCTGTATACCGCCAACCGATCGGTACTACCTGTCTCCAGTGTCAGATTGGGTAAACCGGTGACCGTGACGGTTTCGCTGAAAGAAACCGTAATGGTGATGGTATCGCCTGCTTTATAGCTACCATTGGCCGTGCTGGCTGTCACATTGGTGACACTTGGCACTACAAAGTCAACTGTGCGGGCGGTACCGCTGAAGCCACCACTGATGGCATTGCCATTGGCATCGATGATACTGGTCCCCGCGCCATTCAGATCCACCGCCATGGTGCCACTGCCGCTGATACCATTGACGGTGATGGTATAGGTGGTGCCACTGCCACTGATGCTGGCCAGGGTACCTGCCGCCGTACCTGTCGTCGTCAACGTGAAGTCGCTCAGGTCGACACCGGTGACGCTCTCGCTGAACACCACCGTATAGGTCGCGCTGCTTGCATTGCCGGCACTGGCCGA
>NZ_SCOH01000166.1 GCF_005503445.1 Chitinivorax sp. B
CAGCCAGAGGTGGTCCTGGCTCGGGCTTTGCGTGGCCGGGTCGGCGTGTTCCGCCAGCAGGTGGCCGGCTTCGTCGTAGACGAACTGGATCGGTTTGCTGTTGGCGGTCTTGAGTGCCAGTTGCCCTTGCGCGTTGTAGAAGAAGCTGCTGACGCTCTGGCCGTTCTTCAGGGCGACGCGGGGGCGGCCGGCGTTGTCGTAAGTCAGGGTGATGCTGCCATCACTGGTCTGGTTGCCGCTGGCATCCAGGGTATAGCTCTTGGCATTGCTGCCGCTCTGTTTCAGCAGGCGGTTGCTGGCCGGATCGATACCGTAGCTGGTGGTGGCGGTGTTGACCTGGCTTTGGGTGCGGTTGCTGTTGGCGTCGTACTGGTATTGCTCGGTGACGGTGCCGCGGGTGGTCTGGTTCAGGCGGTCCAGTGCGTCGTAGGTGTATTGCTGGCTGAGCGGGCTGGCCTGGTTGTCGATCTGCGCGGTCAGCTGGTTGGCGGCGTTCCAGCGGTAGCTCTTGCTGTACAGGCTGCCGTGTTGCAGCAGGTCCAGCTGGCCATCCAGGTTGTAGCTGCGGTGATGGGTGTTGCCACCCGCCCAGCTCCAGCCCTTGATACCGCCAAACGGTTGGTATTGGATGTTGCTGAGCAGGGTTTGGCCATTCAGTTGCACGGCACTGACTTGGCCGTTGCTGTTGTAGCTGTAAGTGACCTTGAGGCCACTGGGGTAGCTCAGCTGGGTGAGTTGGCCTTGCTCGTTCCAGCTGTAGCCGACCTCACGCTGGCCGGCCTCGCCACCGACGCCACCGATGGCGGTGAAGCTGAGGGTTTTGCCGCTCAGGCGGCCTTGTGCGTCATAGCGGTAGTGGGTGGTGCCCGAAGTATCCTGCAGGCTGGCCAGGCGGCCTTTGCCATTGGCGGCGCTGTCCCAGGTGAAGGTGTGGGTCTGGTCGCCGAAGGCCAGGCTGGTCACCCGGCCCAGGTTGTCATAGCTGCGGGTTTCAGTCTTGTTGCGGGCGTCGGTCTTGGTTTTGAGCTGCCCGGCATTGTCATAGCTGTAGCGGGTGGTGCCGGTATCGGGGCTGACCAGCTGCAGCAGGTCACCCAGGCCATTGTAGTTGTAGCGGGTGGTGTGGCCGAGTGG
>NZ_SCOH01000167.1 GCF_005503445.1 Chitinivorax sp. B
CCACCCCTTTCAAGGTCTTGTTGAGCAATCAGGTGTATCCTGCTGATTGCAATGCGTACGAGGGAGAGCGGAAATCTGGCAAGCGATTGTGGAGCGATTTGAGCAGCATGCACCGGCAAGCGTGATGGCGCGGCTGGCGCTGGAGCAGGCGTTGCCGGCGGGGTGGGTGGATGAGGTATTCGATGCACATCGTCATCGCCAGTACCCACGGGAACTGATGTTCTCCACGGTCGTGGAGCTGATGACGCTGGTGACGTTGGGGCTGCGCCCGTCGTTGCACGCGGCGGCACGCAAGATGGGCAATCTGCCGGTGTCGATGGCGGCGCTATATGACAAGCTCAACCGCACCGAGCCGGCGATTCTACGGGGACTGGTACGAGGCAGCGCACAGCGCTTGATGCCAGTATCGGCGCACTTGGATGAGCACAGCAGCTTGCCGGGCTGGCAGTTGCGCATCGTGGACGGCAACCATCTACCGGGCACCGAGAAACGGCTGGCGCCACTGCGCGGCCATCGTGGTGCCGCGCTGCCGGGGCACAGCCTGGTGGTCTACGACCCGGACCGGGGCTTGGTGTGCGATATCGTGGCTTGCGAGGACGCGCATGAAAGCGAACGAACCGGCATGCAACCCCTGGTGGACAGTGCTGAGGCTGGACAGCTGTGGATAGCAGATCGTCACTTCTGCACCCGTGCCATCATGCAAGGCTGGTGTCAGGCCGGGGCGAGCTTCATCGTGCGTGAGCACGCGCGCCACCCGCAGCTGAGCTGGGAGGGCGACTGGAGTGGGCGCGAGCGCATTGACACAGGCCGTGTGCGTGAGCAGGCCATCGCGATGGCGGCTATTCACAACGACGAGCGCCCTGCCAGCACCGCCGACTGGCGCCGCATCGAGATCGCGTTGGATACCCCCACCGAGTCTGGTGAAACCGTGATCGGGCTATGGACCAATCTGCCGGCCGAGATCCAGGCGGCGACGATCGCAGCGTTGTACCGCAAGCGCTGGCGCATCGAGGGGATGTTCCAGCGCCTGGAGTCCGTGCTGCACAGCGAGATCAAGAGCCTGGGGCGTCCCAGAGCAGCGCTATTAGGGTTCACGGTGGCAGT
>NZ_SCOH01000168.1 GCF_005503445.1 Chitinivorax sp. B
TTCACCGCCAATGCCAATGACGCCAGCCAGGATCAGGTGACCCCGCAGGCCATCCGTCAATTCGACGATTTTGGCCGGCTGCTGCGTGACAGCAACGCACTACAGCAAAGCTGGCAATACCAGTATGACCTGCTTGGCAACCTGAAACAGACCACCAGCCCAGCCAACCAGATCACGAAGTACAGCTGGTTGCCGGGGCACTTGCTGGAGAAAAAGGAAAGCCAGGATGACACGCTACAATACCGCTACAACGCACAGGGCCAAGTCATCCAGTCCCGCAACCAGCAACTGACCACTGACTATGTCTACGACGGCCTCAACCACCGCTTGATCCGCCAGCAAGACAGCCGTGGCCTGACCCTGCGCTACGCCTACAGCGCCGGTGGCCTGCTCAACAGCGTGGCAGACGGCCACGGCCAGCGCACCGACTATCAATATGATGCCGTCGGCCGCCTGAGCGGCATCCGCGCTGGCAATGGCGAACACGTCACCTTCGTGTACGACGCGGCGGGGCGGCTGGTACAAAGCTGGCTGCCCAACGGCAGCGCCAGCCTGTACCGTTATGACGAGGCCGGCCAGCTCACCCAGCGGCTGAACCAGTCGGCGGGCCAACTGCTCAGCCGCCATGACTACGAGTATCACCCGCAGAGCGGGCAGCGGGTCCGCCATCGCGAACAGATCGGCAACCAGCTGACCGATTACCGCTATGACTATGACCAATTGGACCGGCTCAGCAAGGTCAGCAGCGTCAATGCGCAGAACCAGCCGACCGAACTGGCAGCCTATCAGTATGACGCCTGGGACAACCGCATCCAGCAGACCACGGGCGGGCAGACGCAAGCCTATGTCTATGATGCAGTAAACCAGTTGAAGGAGATCCGCAAAGGGAATGCCACGGGCGAAGTGCTGGCCAGCTATCAATATGATGCAGTCGGCAACTTGACCCTGAAGACGGTCGGCACAGTTAAGCATGCCTTCCAGTACAACAGCCTGCAGCAGCTGACCCAGATCAACCTGGACAGCGCAGCGGGCACCCTGCTGGGCAGCTACCGTTACGACGCCGACGGCAAGCGCATCGGCCGCAGCGATGGCGCCGGCAG
>NZ_SCOH01000169.1 GCF_005503445.1 Chitinivorax sp. B
ATCGGCCGCGAGATGTTTGCCATTGACGGCGTCAAGCTGCCGAGCAACGCCGCCAAAGCCCAAAGCGGCACCCGGGCGGATTTCGAAATCAGGCCGGCAAACTCGAAGCGGCCGCGCAGAAGATGCTCGAACGCCACCGGCAGAACGATGCCTTGCCGGTCGAACCCGACCTCGCCGGGAAACAGCAGCAAAAGGCCGAACACCTGCAACAGGCGGCAAAACAATTACGCGACTGGCTCGCCGCCCACCCCAAAGATCGCCAGGGCAGCAAAGGCAGCATCATCAAGAGCAACCGCACCGATCCCGACAGCGCCAAGCTGGCCACCAGCAAAGGCGTCATCCAGGGATTCACCGGGGTGGCGGCAGTCGATGCCAAACACCAGATCATCGTCGAAGCCCAGGCCCACGGCAGCGGCTCGGAACAGGAACTGCTGCTACCGATGGTTCGCGCCAGCCCAGGCCAGTCCGGATACCCTCTACACCGCCGATGCCGGCTATCACGCCGAAAGCAACCTCAAGGCACTGACCGAGGCTAATATCACGGCCCTGATCGCCGACAACGGCATGCGCCAGCGCGACGAACGTTTCAAGGAACAGGGCAAATACAAAGCCAAGCCCGATCCGCTCTACGACAAGGCTCGCCCGAAGCAACCCGGCAAGTGTTACCGCCCCCGGGACTTCATGCTCGATCCGGAGTACACCTGCCCGGCCGGCAAGGTGCTCTACCGCAACGGCAGCAACTGCATTCACAACGGTTATCTCTCGACCAAATACAGCGGCACCCTGCGCGACTGCCTGCCTTGCGAGCAGCGTGACAAATGCCTGCGCACGCCAGACAAAACCCAAGTGCGGCAAGTCAGCTTCTTTCGCGGCAAAGCCGGGGCGACCGCAGAAAGCCATAGCGAGCGGATGAAACAAGCCATCGACAGCGAAGCCGGCAGAGCCCGCTACAGGCAACGCTTTGCCACCGTCGAACCGGTGTTCGGCAACCTCCGGCACAACAAACGCCTCAACCGTTTCACCCTGCGCGGCCGGCGCAAGGTTAATACCCAGTGGCAACTGTAT